>NZ_JBYCKP010000206.1:0-8616 GCF_057473445.1 Acidithiobacillus sp. TH-A36
TTCAGTGGGCCGAACAACCAGCCGGATCCGATAATGCCCCCCAGGCTGGCAAAAATAAGGCCTGAGAATCCTACTTCTCTTTTTAGTTTTTTGACCACGTTGGAAGGGTCCTCCCTGACTAATGAATTCACGCTGTTTGGACTTGATTGGTCTGCGTTGACTTTTTGGTCATTAACACACGCCAAAAAAGAACTTTATGGAACCTGTCAATCCGCGCATCATTTTAATCGTTAGAAAAATTGAATGACCGTAACGCACCAATATGGTGCATTGCTGGCTTGTTTGCACTGAAACTGTCCGAACAGAATGGCATATCTCCACCAAATAGAGAATAAATCACCCAATCGGGTGCAGATTCAGTAGGTGGCATGCTTTATGCAATATCTGTGCTTGATAATTTTCTTCATCACCTAACATGAGGTTCTATTTATGTCATTTGCTTACATCGTACATCTTGCAAATTACTCTGATGGCGTTTTATACGTTTTGATGTTCTTGTTTGTCGTCGAGTTAGCGGTAATTTTCGATCGTGGCTGGTATCTCCGTAATGCCATCAGCAAGGGGAAGAAAATACTGTGGGGAATTTCTAACCAGGGCAAGTTGCGGCGCCCTGACCTGGAAGAACTATCCGGCATGGCCAAGGGCTTACCAGAAGAAGCATTAATTGGTGTCGCCCTGCGTCACTTCAATCTGATTCACCATTATGGCAGCGCCAGGGGGGAAGCTTTTGCGAACCGCTTGGACGAAGCCATTTTCCTGACCACTCCCAGTCTGGATAAACGTTTGTGGATTCTGGATACCATTGTCACGCTGGCCCCACTTTTGGGCTTGTTTGGCACGATTTTGGGGATGTTCCATGCCTTTTCGATACTGGCGGCACCTGGACATGACGCCACTTCGGTAACGGGTGGTGTGGCAGATGCACTCATTGCAACGGCTTCCGGTCTGTTTATCGCGATGATCGGCTTGTTGAGCTTCAATGCGTTCAATAACTCTATTGAGAAAACGATTTTTCAACTGGAGTCACTCAAGTTGGTATTGATGAATCGGTTGGATGGGGCCCCCGTTGTTCTGGAAGAAGGCTTCTCAGCCCAACCGACTAATGCCGTCAGCAAAGTGCCTGCTTAATAAATTGAAAACTTATAGATTATTCGTTTGTTAGGATAAGGAGTTTCCTATGCTACCCCAGCGCCGTCCCCGTAAAAAAGGGCGTGTCGAAATCATCCCGATGATTGATGTCATGCTCTTTCTCTTGGTTTTTTTCATCATGATCACCTTGCAGATGATTACCGATAAAGGACTCAAGCTGCATTTACCCACATCCAGCGAAACGAAAGTGTTACCGCATCCACATTTTGTCTTGAACATTGTTCAGGATGGTAGTGTGGTTGTGAAAGGCAAAAAAATGAGCTTGGACGAACTGCAAAGTTTTCTGGGGGCTGATGGTGACACGAAACATACTCAGGTCACGATTGCAGCAGACAAAATGGTGCCCTTTAAAGACTTTGTACATGTCATGGATGCGTGTCAGAAAGCCGGAGTGACAGGGATAGGAATTGCGGCGAAAGCGACCTGAGCAGTGCAAGTTTTCTGAAGAATATTTCATCGTTGCATGGATCAAAAAATAGGATGTCAGCAGATGGCGAGCATGATCACTGAAAATGGTACTTTTACATTGATGCCCCAACCCAAGGACCACCAGTTCAAATATGCGCTGAGTGCTGCGGTTGCCGTTGAGATTATGCTGGTACTGGGCTTGGTATGGTATGGTCAGACGACGCCCACGCCGCCAGTGATCAAACCCAAGGAGCATGTGATTGCGGTGCAGGTTGTTTCATTGCCGCCGCCCCCACCGAAAGTCATTCCGCAGCCGAAACCTGTACCTCCAAAGCCGGTAGTGCAGCATATAACCCCCCCACCGCCACGGCCTCACCCCCGGGTTGTGATTCCGCCAAAGCCGGTACCGGTACCGACACCGCCCGTAAAAACGGTGACGCCACCTGCACCCAAGCCGGTTCCGGTTCCTCCGGCCCCGCCAGTACCGCCCAAGCCGGTCGTGACGCCGCCACCGCCCGCCCCGCCACCGTTATCGGCAGCGCAGACGGCCTCTTTGATGGGGAGGTACGTGGGATTGTTACGGCCGATGATTCAGCAGAATCTGCATGTTCCCGCAGAGCTGAGGGCAATGGGTTTGAAGGGGAAGGCGACCGTACAGTTTGAGGTATCGCCTTCAGGGAAAGTGCTTTGGGCCAAGATCATTGATCCCAGTCCGTTGTCGGCAGTCAATCGTGCTGCACTGGCAGCCGTAAAGAGCGGAAGTTTTCCCCCATTTCTGAAGAAAATGCCCAAGCAGAACACGATTTTTCAGATACCCGTCGAAGTGGGTGCAAGTTCTAACTAAGACAGGCCAGTTGGAGACATATGATGAGCGATTCCCATTCCATCAGCGCAACCAGAGATAACGAACGCAACAGTACTGCCCCGAAGGTTGCGCTGATCTGGATGGCTGCCACTATGACAGCTTCCAGCCTTCCGGTGGGGGTATTGATCGCGCAAATGTTCCCATTGGCACCCTTTTTATGGGTGGTTCTGCTGGCTTCCTTGCTTTTTTTCGCTGTTGGTATTCTCAGTATTCCGGGTTTTGTGTATGGCATCCCGACCATGGCTATTTCGGCAAGAGTCTTTGGAAAGCCATTCAACAAATTCATTTCATTCAGTAATTGGCTCTCCCAGATTGGCTGGCAGGCGGTGGTGCTGGTTTTGGTGGTTTATATTCTACGTAGTGTGTTGAATACCTATGCATTGGTTTCTCCTGAACAGAGTCTTTATGTCGCACTTCTTATTGCGGTATGTGCCGATTTTGTGGTTCCAATTATTGGTTATAGCGCTATTGTTTCGGCACAAACGGTGGGCGCCTTGTTTTTGGCTTTATTCGCCATCGCTATATTAATTTGGTTACACGGGGGTGAGGCATTAACAACTGTTCCGGCTTCAGGACATTTTAATACGCTACAAGCTTTAGGGGGTATTTCATTGGCGTTGATGGGCGGTGCTTTTTCCTGGACGATGTTTGCTTCGGATTATTCGCGCTATATCCGTCGCGACAGCAGTCTCACCCAAATTGCGCTCTGGCCCAGCTTGGGTGGTTTTGTTGGTGGTGCCCTGATTTTGGCTCTGGCTATTACGCTTTATGTGCATGGTGGGATACAGGTGGGTCCATCAGGGATCACTATTGCGGCACGAGGATTAGGAAATACGTTGTTGTATTTGGGTTTCTGTCTGTTTGCAGTTATGGGTCTTCTCGCCTCAAATTTTTTGAACTCCTACAGTTCTGCATTCAGTTTGGCAGTAGTCGTGGGCAAAGATTTGGACCGCAAGAAATTTACCATCATGGATGCATTTTTGGCAACCCTGGTCGGAATTTATATGCTGTTTATAGCGCCTTCATTTTGGGATTCTTTTCAAACTTTTCTGGATTTGTTGATAATAGTTGCGGCACCTTGGACCGGCATCATGATTGTCTATGTTTTAATGGACGTTGTTCCGGAGGCGCTCCACGGGACTGTGCGTCAGCAAAAATATGGTGCAAATGTGCTTATATTGGGCTTTGGTATTCTAGTTACCATTCTGTTTTCAAATAATCCGTTGTGGGAAGGCCCAGGCGCGCAATGGCTGCATGGGAATGATATTTCCCCACTTCTGGGCGCGGCCACAGGGGTACTGCTGTCTATGCTGTATCGATTTGTCTCAAGACCAGACGAAAGAAATGCTAGGGACGTCAGGGGTGTATGTGCTGTAAAAAGCAAAGCCCCTAATATTGCAGAATGAAGAGTTATAAAAATGATTATTAAAAAATTGTTCAGAGCTTCAATTCTCAATCCGAAAGGACCTGATTCCTCCGACTTCTATGATGATGGTGCACTTTATGTGGAAAACGGTCTTATAAAATCGATTGGAAAGTTTGATGAGATAGCACAAAAAAATAAAGATTTACAACTGATAGAATTAGACGGCGTGGTAATGCCCGGTTTTGTTGATGTGCATCTACATTGGGTGCAGCATCGAGTAAGGGGGCAATATGCAGGAGAATTATTATCATGGTTGAAATCTTATATCTGGCCAGAAGAGGCACGATATATCGACACAGACTTTGCCATAGCGGCGGCCGAACAGTTTTATACTGATCTGTTGCGTGCGGGTACGGTGATGGGAATGAGCTATTCCAGTCCCCATGCTTCAGCAACAGAGATCGCCTTGCAAAAGATGCGCGGGGATTGGATCATTGGTAATGTATTGATGGCCACTAACGCTCCCAATGATTTGACGGATTACAGTTTGCATGATCCGGCTTTGTTAAAAGACTTTATGGCACGTACAGACCGTATTCATTATGCCGTGACACCTCGTTTTGCCCCGAATCTGAGTGCCGCTGCACTTGGTATGATGGGCCAAATTGCCGCAGCGAGTGATGCGTTCATTCAGACCCATCTTGCCGAGTCTAGGGCTGAATTGGCGTGGGTAAAAGAATTGTTTCCGGATGCTGCGCATTATACGGAAGTTTATGATCGTGCGGGATTGCTGACTAAAAAAACCATTCTTGGTCATTGTATCGAAATGTGTGATGCAGAATGGCAGCGTCTGGCTGAGCGTGGTTCATGGGTAGCCCACTGTCCAACCAGCAACGAAGCCCTTGGTAATCGCCGGATGCCACTGGAAAAGTTGCGTGAGTACGATATTCCTTTCGCACTTGCTACAGATATTGGTGGCGGTCCCAGTCATAGTATGTTGCATGTTATGCAAAGATTTTTATCTGTACATCAGGCAGCAGGCATTCCTATTAATGTGCAGGAGGCGCTCTATCGAGGAACATTGGCGGGTGCTGAGGCCATGGGTCGCGATTCCGTTGCTGGGAACTTTATTCCAGGTAAACGCGCAGATTTCATTTTAATGCCCACCATGGACTCCCATGATTCATGGGAGGGCTGGTTCGAGTCCAGTCTGGCAGGCAGTATTTCTGAGCTGGAAACGCGCCCACAAGGAACCTGGTTGTCGGGAGAAAAAGTTGCATAAATCCAAGTCATTTTTTAAATAAGGGAGCGATTAACCAGAATGAATTTTGATCTGAATTCAAAAAAAGTACTTGCTGATTTTGTTCGGGATCTACCCAAGGTCGAATTGCATCTCCATATTGAGGGGACGCTTGAGCCAGAGATGCTGCTTTCCTTGGCTGAACGGCATCGTATCGCCATGCCCTATGCCAATATAGAAGTGGCACGAGCCGCATATGAGTTCGATGATCTCCAGAGTTTTCTTAATGTGTATTATCTGGGCACCTCAGTTTTACGTGAGGAACGTGATTTTTATGAGTTGACGCAGGCTTATATGCAGCGCTGCAAGCAACAGAATATTATTCATACAGAAATATTTTTTGATCCGCAGACGCATATTTCTCACGGTGTCCCTCTGGATGTGGTCATGGGTGGTATACAGCCCGCACTTCGGGAAGCCGAGTTGGAGTGGGGTATCAGTAGTGCGCTGATTCTTTGCTTTGAAAGAGATCGTGATGCAGAGTCGGCGGTTGGTTTGCTCGAAGACGCGCTGCGGATTGGCGGTATTGCAGGTATTGGGCTGGATTCCGCGGAACTGGGTAATCCTCCCCGCAAGTTTCAAGAAGTATTCAAGTTGGCAAAATCTCTTGGGTTGCACCGCGTTGCACATGCTGGAGAAGAGGGCCCGCCCGATTACATATGGGAGGCCTTGGATACACTGGAGGTCGAACGTATTGACCATGGTGTGCGCTGTATGGAAGACCCGCAACTGGTGCAAAGGTTATTGGCGGAAAAAATCCCGTTGACAGTTTGTCCGTTTTCCAATGTGGAGCTCAAGGTGTTTCCGGATTTGCATTCTCATAATCTGGGTGATCTTTTGGCTGCGGGCCTGTCGGCCACTATTAATTCCGACGATCCGGCTTATTTTGGTGGTTATCTTAATGAAAATATTGTTGAGACCATGGATTGTCTTGGTCTTGGTGTAGAGGAGCTGATTGTTTTGCAAAAAAATGCAATAGAGGCCAGCTTTTGCAGTGAAAGCAGAAAACTCGAAATGAATCATCTGCTGGAAGAGTATATCAAAAATTACACGCCTATTTCATGATTTCAGACTTGGAGATGTAAAGTGATTAAGCATATTATTCGTATCAGTATCATATCAATGGCTTGTACGGTGCCCTGGATTGCTAATAACGCACTGGCAGCCGTACCGAGCCTGCCATCAGCTGTAATGAGCCCTAAAGTGATCGTATTGACAGCTTTTCCTCCGGAATGGCATGCCTGGACCACACAAAAGTCTTACCATTATAAATCGTTATCTATTCCTGGATTGTATCGTCCCCTTATTTGCGATCACCAAGGTGTTTGTGTCACAGAGACAGGCGAGGGAGAAATGAATGCAGCAATAACGGTGACAAGTTTGGTCAAGGACCCTGCGATCAATGTGAAAAAAACCATTTTCATTCGTAGTGGAATTGCTGGTGGTGTGGACAAGAAAGAATCTGCCCTGGGCAGTGTTTATATTAATAACTGGATTATTTCCTGGGCATTTGGGCATCATTATCTCAGCGATCAAAAAACGCTGGCATGGGCAGCACCTGGATGCGATGATTATTCAATGCCTGGTAAATGTGCGGATTATACCCAGAATACGCTAGAAAATCTGGCTTACAAGGTGAACCCCGCACTGTTGAATACGGCAGTCAAAGCTTCAGCCAATGTTGAGTTGGCCAATACCAGTGGGGCTATAAAGCTTGATAAGACTTTTAAAGTATCTTTGCGTCCGAAAATAATGACTGGTGCGACGATCACTGGAGATGATTTCTGGATCGGAAAAGAAAATCAGAAAATCGCAGAGCAAATTGTGCACCTTTATACCCATGGTCAGGCCAAATATACCAACACGGCCATGGAAGATCTGGGCGATATTGCGGCACTGTCGCGATTCGGCCTGGCCGATCATTATCTGTCTATTCGGGGTATCTCGGATATTGATGTTCCGCCGCCGGGAGAAACAGAAGAGCAAATATGGAAAACCGGGGATCTTTATGCCAGTAATTTGGCTGAAGAAAATGCAGTACGGGTAACCAAGGCTGTAATTAACCACTTGCTTCATGAGAATTATAAATAGGGTAAATAGAGTGAATAGAATAAGTACCTGCTGTTTTACGGTGCAGGAGTCATATTATGCGTAAATTATTGGAAGCGGCGGGTGAGATGGAAAAGAGAAATTCTCCAAAACGCGTGGATGGCTTGTCCAAAATTACCGGTAAGGCCCTTTATGTGGATGATATTCCTTTAAACGGGGTACTTCATGCTTCGACAATACGCAGTTCATGTGCTGGTGGCGTTGTTGAAGAACTGACTTTTGATCCGACCTTTGATTGGACACCTTTTGTCGTGGTGACAGCACAGGATATACCTGGTCTTAATGCCATTAAAATGCTGGAAAACGACCAGCCTGTGCTGGTGGATCGGGTGTTTCGCCACGCCGGAGAGCCGTTGGCTTTGTTGGCCCACGCTGATCCGGGCATGCTTGAAACGGCCTTACGCCACGTTCATGTCCGCGAGACTCCCTTGGCCCATCCTGTTTTTGATATTGACGAAGCATTGGGTGCAGAAAGCACCATTATTCCAGACAATGTTTATACGGACTATCTCCTGAATAAGGGCGATGTTGAACAGGCACAAAAAAATGCGGAGTGTCTGATTGTAGAGCGTTTGCTGACGCCATCGCAGGAACAACTCTACATTGAACCACAAGGAATGATTGCTGTTCTCCAGGAAGATGGCGTGCTCAGAATAGAGGGTTCCATGCAGTGTCCCTACTATGTGCTGGATGCCCTGGAGCAGTGCACGGGCTTGGACAAGAACAGGTTGCAAGTCGTACAAAGCACGACCGGTGGCGCTTTTGGCGGTAAAGAAGATTATCCCTCCATGATTGCTTGCCACGCCGCCCTGCTCGCGCTCAAGGCCGGAGGGCTACCGGTAAAGCTGATTTACGAACGTGGTGAGGATCTGCGCGTAACCCCCAAACGCCATCCGTCCCGCAGTCTGGTCCGTCTTGGTGCGAATAGTGAGGGTGAGCTCCAGTTCATTGATATGGATTTTGCCATTGATGGCGGTGCCTACCGTACCCTGAGTCCCGTCGTTCTGTCACGGGGGGTTATTCATGCCCCGGGACCGTATCGCTGCGCCAATATCCGCGTCAGAGGCCGAGCAGTGGCGACGAATCACCCACCCTTTGGGGCATTCCGGGGTTTTGGCGCACCACAAAGCATTTTTGCACTGGAAGTGGCAATGGATCGCCTGGCTGCCAAGCTCAATATGGATCCGGCTGAGTTACGGCGGAAAAATTTGCTGCACCGTGGTGATGTCAGCCCGACCGGCGATCTGGTGGGAGAAGACTGTTTTGCGCAAGAAATTCTCGATGAGGCACTCAGAGTAAGCCATTATTATGAACGACAGGATGCATTTCGGGTTTGGAACGCAGCACCACACGATACACTTCGTGGCATTGGCTTGGCGACTTTTGCCCATGGGGCCGGCTTTACGGGTAACGGAGAAT
>NZ_JBYCKP010000207.1:0-1719 GCF_057473445.1 Acidithiobacillus sp. TH-A36
TTTGATGCTGGTACTGGCCATTGCTTTTGTCGTGAAAGTGATGCCCAGCTACTATGATTACTGGTCCTTACAAAACATCGTCAAGCAACAGGCGCAACAGGCCGGACCCGAAGAATCCGCCGGACAAATACTGTATAATCTGAATGGCAGGCTGGGGGTCGCCATGATCCACATTCCACAAAAAGACATCATTATTGAAAAAGCGGGTTCTGGACCGGTTTTGATTACCGTTACCTACGACAAAATAGTGCCTTTGGCAGGAAATATGAGCCTGCTTCTGCATTTTCAGGCAAAGGGCGGTCACTGAAGTGTTCGTCTGAAAGCGGTCGTGGGCCGGGAAGCTTTTTGCTCCATTGTTCCTTGCCTGTTGTTCCAAGGCGCATCCTGCTGTCAGGAGAGAACTCGCCCTGCGGGCTCAAACAGCTCTCCTGACGGGCGCAGGATTTCGCCAGGAACAACAACGGCTCAGAAGAAAAGTCGCTGCAAAGCTTCCCAGACCACGACCGCTTTCAGGAATATTCAGGATCAGCTCAGCACTTCACCAGCGACTGAAGTTTTTTCGGAGTATTCGCGACCTGTTCTTTCCGTGTATGATGGCGCTGTTTTTTGTTTCAAAATCACTGAGAATGGGGTTATGGGTTCGCTGGATACACTGCAAAAAACGCTGGGATACCGCTTTGCCGAAATGGGTTTGCTCACCCAGGCATTGACGCATCGTAGTGCTGGATCTGCACATAATGAACGACTGGAATTTCTGGGTGATGCTGCCCTTAATTTTGTGGTGGCGGCCCGACTGTTTGGTCGTTTCCCCAAGGTGAGCGAGGGCGATTTATCCCGTATGCGCGCACGGCTGGTGCGCGAAGAAACGCTGGCTGAAATTGCCGGTGAAATTGCCTTGGCGGATTATCTGATTTTGGGTCCGGGCGAAGTGCGCAGTGGTGGCGCGCGGCGCGATTCCATTCGCGCCGACGCCCTGGAAGCCGTTATTGGTGCGGCCTTTCTGGATGGAGGCTTCAGTGCTGCTGAAGGCATTGTCCTCAAGTTGCTGGAACCGCGTATTACCGATCAGTTGGGTGATGCTGAATTACGCGACCCCAAAACCCGTTTGCAGGAGTTTTTGCAGGGTCGAGGGCGACCCCTGCCGATTTATACGCTCATTGAAGAAAAAGGGCAGGCCCACGAAAGGCGGTTTGTGGCGCGCTGTAGCGTTCCCGGGATTGAGCCGACGGAAGCAGAAGATGGCAGTCGGCGCAAAGCCGAGCAGCAGGCGGCTACATTGATGCTTACGCAACTGCAGAACACGCCGCGTGGCTGAAAATACTGATCAGGACCGCGTCGAAACCTACCGGAGTGGTTATGTAGCCCTGCTGGGCCGCCCCAATGTGGGGAAATCTACCCTGCTCAATCATCTGGTGGGGCAAAAAATCAGTATTACGGCCCCCCGTCCACAAACTACCCGTGATCAGATTCTGGGCATTTTAACCCGATCTGATGGTCAGGCCCTGTTTTTGGATACCCCGGGTGTTCATAGTGGTTACCGTAGCCTGAACAGGCACCTGCTCAGAGCAACGCGAGGCGCCCTGGAGTCGGCAGATCTGGGTGTATTGGTGGTGGAGGCCCTAGCCTGGACAGCTGATGATGGAGAAGCCCTGCGCTGGTTGCAGCGTAGTGGCATTCCGATACTGGCTGTGGTCAATAAAATAGACAAAATCAAGACCA
>NZ_JBYCKP010000208.1:0-8686 GCF_057473445.1 Acidithiobacillus sp. TH-A36
TGGGCCGTGATCAACCCAATGCCATTGTCACGGACTTACGCATGCCCGGTCTGGACGGTCTGGCTTTTCTGAGGGAAGTGCAGGCGCGTTGGCCCAAGCTCCCGGTTATTGTCATGACGGCCCATTCGGACCTCGATAATGCCGTTTCGGCTTTCCAAAGTGGGGCTTTTGAGTATTTACCCAAACCCTTTGATATGGACGAGGCCATCAATCTGGTTCGCCGCGCTTTGGGCAGTCAGGAAGAACCGACAGCCAGTAGCCAGACGGAGGATGTGGACCCGGCGGAAATGATTGGTGAAGCGCCAGCAATGCAGGAGGTGTTTCGAGCCATCGGACGTCTGTCCCGATCACAGATCAATGTGCTGATTACCGGTGAGTCGGGAGCCGGTAAAGAGCTGGTGGCCAGCGCCCTGCATCGCCACAGTCCACGGGCCAGAGGGCCGTTTATTGCTATCAATACCGCCGCTATTCCCGCCGAACTGCTGGAATCCGAACTGTTTGGACATGAAAAGGGTGCATTTACCGGAGCGGTACAAACCCGCCAGGGGCGTTTTGAGCAAGCCTCCGGGGGTACCCTGTTTCTGGATGAAATCGGGGATATGCCTGCTGCTTTGCAAACCCGCCTGCTGCGGGTGCTCTCGGATGGTACTTTTTACCGGGTGGGGGGGCATGCCCCTTTGCGTGCTGATGTGCGGGTGCTGGCAGCCACCCACCAGAACCTGGAAGCCAAGGTCCGCGACGGCAGTTTTCGCGAAGATCTCTATCATCGTCTGAATGTCATCCATATTCACTTGCCGCCGCTACGTGAGCGCCGCGAAGATATTCCGCGACTGGCGCGGCATTTCCTGCGCCGCAGTGCGGAGCAACTGGATGTCGAGCGCAAGCTGTTGAGCCCGGCTGCCGAAATGGCTTTCACCGAATGGCACTGGCCGGGCAATGTCCGGCAACTTGAGAATGTTTGTCGCTGGGTTACCGTCATGGCCCCCACCAGTGAGGTGCAGATCACCGATTTGCCGCCGGAGATGAGCGTTGCGGCGCCGCTAGCGGAGCTGACAGATGCGCCGATCCATCAGGATTGGCGGCTGCAACTGGGCACGCTGGTGCGCCAACGCCTCGCCAGCGGGGAAGAATCCCTGCTCGATAAAATTCAGCCCCAGTTTGAGCGCTGCATGCTGGAAGCAGCACTCCAGCATACCCGTGGTCACAAGCAGGATGCCGCCCAGAAATTGGGTTGGGGACGTAATACCCTGACCCGCAAGCTGAAAGAACTGGGTATTGAAGATCATTAAAAATATTCTTGCGAACTCTGACTCTTAGACTAATTGTACTGGAACATGCAGTGTTTAATAGCATGTTTGGAAGCTCGGTCATGGGGTTGAGGTGTTTATGCAAGGCTTGATGATATTCCTGGAAGTGATTGTTGTGCTGCTGTTATTGGTAGAAGTGTCTATTCGCTTGCGCGCCCGGCGGCGACGTTTGCAGAATCGCGCTGCGACGGCTTCGCCAGATCTTTCCAGGGATGCCTCTGCTCTGCCAGTCAAGACTGTTCCCGCTCCCCTGCATGAAGTCACGGCCATTCCTGAAGCTGAAAAAGTGACGGCGACCACGCAGGAAGCTCTCAGCATTGATGACTTACTCAATGAGGCGAATATTTATCTGGAATATGGGCATCATGCGCAGGCGGCGACAGTATTACGTTGGTATGTTGATCTGAATCCCCATGAAACCCGGGTGATTAATCAGCTACTGGACACCTATATTGCCATGGCTGATATGAACAGTTATGCGGATTTGCTGGAAAGCCTGGGTGAAAAATCCGGCAATGTGCCCATGGATGAAACCTGGTGGCGGGAGCGGGTGGAACACGGCTTGCAGCAGGATCCCGGCAATCTTGAACTTCTGGTGCTGGCCGAAAAAGTGGGAATGACTGTTCCCATGCCGCAGGAACAAGGCGGTGAGGCAGCGATGACCGCAGAAATGGCCCTCGCGCTGGTTGCCCGCAATCGTGACCCGCATTATGGCATGGCCATATTGTGGCGGGCGATTGCCCACGAGCCACTGCGCTTGCCCCTCTATGCCGAGTTACTGCGTATTACCCACCAGCAGCATCTTCTTGAGGAATACATCAACGCCTTGATTTTGCTATTCCTGACGGTAGGTGGTGGCGGGAAAACGCTGCGCGAGCGGATGTTGCGAGCGGGTCAGGATCTTGGGCCGCATCCCTTATGGAAGGTGCTGGCAGACTGGCAGGGTGATCCGGAAGAATTGCGACAGCTGGCCCGTTCCCGACAGCTGGAAATCCCCAAGTCTCTCCCCGATGTCTGAACAGTTGGGCAGGAATCGTGCTTGACAAGCTATTGTCGCCCTCACCACAATCCCCTGCGGCCGCAAGCTTGGCACTTTCTGGTGTAAAGTGGTGCCGATGCCAATAAACAGGGAGCAGCAAGGTATGGATCTGGAGTCGGTTAACCAACTGGTGCGGTCGGATATGTTGGCGGTGAATCAGGTGATTCAGGAACAACTGCGTTCCGGCGTGCCGACCATCCCCGCGATGGGCACCTATTTGATTAACGCTGGTGGAAAACGACTGCGTCCTATCGTGCTGCTCCTGGCCGCGCGCATGGGTGGCGAACACAGCGCGCGGCCAATCCCCCTGGCGGCAGTGGTGGAATTTATTCACACGGCGACACTCTTGCATGATGACGTGGTGGATGGTTCCGAGCTGCGCCGCAATAATGCCACCGCCAATCAGCTATGGGGTAATGCGGCGGCGGTTTTGGTGGGTGATTTTCTCTATGCCCGATCCTTTGAAATGATGGTGGCAGATGGAGATATGCGTATTCTGGCGACCATGGCCGAGGCAACCAGTGTCATTGCCCAGGGAGAAGTAGCACAACTGGAAAACGCGCACGATCCAGATTTAAGTGTGGCATCTTATTTTTCGGTCATTGAAGCCAAAACCGCCAAGTTGTTTGAGGCTGCCATGCGTATTGGTGCCTTGATCAATCATCTGGATCAGCAGTCCGAAACAGCACTGGCAAAATATGGTTCGTTACTCGGGATTGCATTTCAGTTGATGGACGATGCCCTGGATTATTCCACCTCCGCCGAAAAAATGGGTAAAAACCGGGGAGATGATCTGGCTGACGGCAAGGCGACCTTACCCTACATTCACGCCATGCAGCATGCTACTCCGTCTGAGCAGGCCATTTTACGAGCAGCTTTGGATGGCGAAAACCCGGCCGATTTTGCGGCGGTCTGGGAAATCATTGCCAGAACAGAAGCTATTGATTACACTTTGCGCGTCGCGGCAGAAAAGGCTGAACAGGCCGTTGCCTGTTTATCCAGCTTTCCCGATGGTCCGGAAAAGTCGGCTTTGACATTCCTGGCCGGGTTCGCGGTGCAGCGTGACTTTTAGGTAGTAGCATCGGGGCGTGGCTCAGCCTGGTAGAGCGCCGCCTTCGGGAGGCGGATGTCGGAGGTTCGAATCCTCTCGCCCCGACCAATATTGTTGAAAAGGCCCGCTTCGTCGGGCCTTTTTGGTGTTTTCATGGCGTTCCAAAAAATTGCGGCTCGAAGCAGGCAGGGATTTTGTGGATGTTTAAATGGTTGTTACTGGCAGGGGTTCTGGGTCTGTTGTTTTATTTCTGGCGACAGCGCATACCCAAAAATCATCCCGAAGTGGAGTCCCTGGTTCGCTGCTCCGTTTGCGGGCGCCATATATCCATCCACTCCGCCATGTTAAGTGCCAAAGGCAATTATCGCTGTACCCTACATGCGGGAGATCCGGATTGACCGCAGAACGCCCAAAGTCGCATCGCATTTTGCCCCGTTGGCGGGCTGTGCTCATTCTGGCGATCATCTTCGTTGGCTTTGTCGTTGTGCTGACCCGGGACACGGATTTGCAATGGTGGCAGGATCATACCCTGCGTGATCAGGGGCGCATGCGATATATGCAGGATCGTCCTCTTCCTGCTGATCGCGGTGTGATTTATGCCGATAATGGTACGGCACTGGCAGTCAATGTCCCCGCTGTCACCATCTGGACAGACCCGCGAATTTTTAATCAATACCAGAAAGATTGGGATAAGGTCGCTGCTGCCCTGAATTTAAGCCCACAGGCGTTGGCGGAACGTGTGCAATCCGGTGGTTCCGGGTTTGCCTATATTTTGCGTCAGGGCGAGCCGCAGATGGGCAAGGCTTTGCATGCCCTCCATGTGCCGGGCATTTACGTGCAGGCAACCAGTCGCACTTACTATCCACTAGGCGCTGTGACTACGCCTCTGCTGGGCCTGGTACATCTGGATCATCATGGTGCTGCCGGTCTGGAAAGAGGCTATGATCAATGGCTTGCAGGTCATTCCGGCACGGAAAAAGTATTGGTGGACGGGCAAGGTGAAGTGCTGCGGGTGCTGGGTGCCCGTCATGCCCCCATACCCGGTCATGATCTGCATTTGACCATTAACCCCCAGATTCAGTACTGGGCATACATGACCCTGTTGGCTGCCCAGAAGCACTTTGGGGCAACTGAAGGTTCTGCAGTAGTCATGAATGTCGAAAATGGACAGATTCTGGCCATGGCCAGCGTACCCTCCTGCAACCCCAATTCCCGAAGTGGTTGCGGCAATCCTGCCGATTACGTCAACAACGCCGTGCATCAGGCTTTTGAACCGGGTTCTGTCATGAAACCCTTTATGGTGGCAGCAGCACTGAAAACCGGCAGTATCCAGCCGGACCAAAGCTTCAATGTTTCTCACTGTCTGCCCGTCGGTGGGTTTTGTATTCGTGATGATGTGGTGCATCATGAACTGAATGTGGCGCATATTCTCAAATATTCCAGTGACATCGGGGCGGCCAAAATTGCGCTGCGGACGCCTGCCCAAGCGATTTATGACATGTATCGGTCTGCGGGTTTCGGGAAAGAGCCGGATCTGGGCTTCGCTGGCGCTACTGGCGGCGTCCTGCCACAACCTCAGACCTGGGATAAAGCCCGCCACGCCACCATTGCGTTGGGTTATGGCGTTTCGGTGACGACCCTGCAGCTCGCCGAGGGTTATGCCGCCATTGCCAACGGCGGTTATCACGTCACACCGACCCTGATAGCGGGCCAGCCGGTGCAAAAACAGCGCATCATGCCGACAAATATTGCCGCACATTTGCGCCACTGGCTTGAGGGTGTGTGTGCAGCCAATGGGACCGGTATTTTGGCTGCCATCCCCGGCTATGCGGTGGCTGGCAAAACCGGAACCGCCAATATGGCCAATGGCAAGGATGGCTTCCAGAAAAACAAGACCAATGCGACCTTCGTGGGTTTTGCCCCCGGCTTTGCTCCAAAACTGGTCATGGCCGTGACCATGCGCGGCAGCACGCGGTACTGGAACTTCGGCGGCGTTGAATCGGCACCGGTGTTTCGGGTTACCATGCGCCATGCGCTGCAAGAATTGAATATTTCTCCACGCTGGTGTGGTGGCAAGGCTTGTGCTTCCAAGAATAAAGGCATTACTGCTACCCAGGCGGAAATATGGGCAGAAGGAGGCGGAAATTGAGTCGAACCGATAAATGGGTCGCCAGCATTTTGGCGCTGGGTATTGCCGGCTTGCTGCTGGGTGTTCTAGCCTTCGCTGCTGTTTCGCGTATCCCGGTAGCCCATATTTATGTGAATGCCGCCGGTGCCCGAAATATTATTGTGGCCGGACACCGAGCCGTAACCGCACCAGATTGGCCGGGCGCCTATCGGGTAACCCCGCGATTTACCGACCCTGCTTTCTGGTCTGATGCGACCCTCTACTTTCGGCAGGGCAAAGCGGTGACTATCCCGCGTCAGGACATCAAACTCTGGGTGTATCGTGGTTAAAGCAGACCCCATGACCGCGACTCTGAAAGCCCTGCTGCAAGGCGCTATCGCCGTTGTTCTGGTGCTTCTGGCAGTTTTGTTGCTGCTGGCACTGGATGGCCTTTTATTGATTCCCGGATTGATGTTGGCTTACACATTGATGGGTCTTCCCTGGCACTGGCCCGGCATTTTGCCGGACCCCCTCAATCCCCCCAGCCCCTGGATCAGTATGGCCGTCGGGGTCATTGCTACCCTGGTCCCGGCTGTTGTGGATGGGATCGTCCTGCACTTTGTCCTGCGCAAATGAAATCATTTCCAGTTAACCTAAAAACGGCAGTTGCTGTGGGTGCTTTTTGCTCCATTGTTCCTTGCCTGTTGTTCTGAGGTTCATCCTGCTGTCAGGAGAGAACTCGCCCTGCGGGCTCAGACAGCTCTCCTGACGGGCGCTGGATTTCGCCAAAAACAACAACGGCACGGAACAAAAGTCGCTGCAAAGCACCCGCAGCAACTGCCGTTTTTAGGGTTAGGCGTTGTTGCTGGCAGCCGCTTTGGCTTCCAGCAGCTCCCAGCGTGAATAAGTCTGCTGCAACTTTTTGGCGAGCTGGTCTGACCGCAGTTGGAGCGCTTTCAGCTTTTCCGGGTTCTGGTAGGTTTCCGGTAAAGCCAGAGTCGCTGCCACGTTTTCCTGTTCCTGCTCCATAGCTTCTATTTGGGCAGGTAAAGCAACCAACTCCTGACTTTCCTTGTAACTGAGCGTAGTTTTTTTGCTGTTTTCCCGTTTGCCGGATGTTTTGCCCGTAGAGCTTTCAGCATTCTTGCTGGCAGCTAGCTGGATTTCTGTCTGCCAGCGTAACCAGTCCTCATAGCCGCCGGCATTCTGGGTAAGCTGACCGTTTTCACCGAAGGCAATGACCTGGGTGACTACGTTGTCAAGAAAGTCCCGGTCATGAGAAACCAGAAACAGGGTGCCCGTATAATTCTGGAGACGCTCTTCCAGCACTTCAAGGGTTTCCAGATCCAGGTCATTGGTCGGTTCGTCGAGCACCAGAATATTGGCGGGGCGGGCAAACAAGCGGGCCAGTAGCAGGCGCGCCCGTTCGCCGCCCGACAGCGCCTTGATCAACCCCCGGGCGCGACTGGGCGGGAACAGGAAGTCCTGCAAATATCCCAGAACGTGGCGCCGCTCCCCATTGATCTCAATGAAATCGTTACCATCTGCAATGGCATCCACTACCCGGCTTTCCGGATCAAGCGTCGCCCGCATCTGATCAAAATAGGCGACTTCCTGTTTGGTGCCGCGCCGGATCTGGCCTTGCTGGGCTTCCAGTTCGCCGAGAATCAGGCGCAGCAAAGTGGTTTTACCGGCTCCGTTGGGGCCGATAATACCGACCCGGTCGCCGCGTTCAATACGTGTTGAAAAATTCCGGATAATGGGGCGCTCTTCATAGTGGAAGGACACCTGATCCAGTTCCGCAATCAAGGCCCCGGAGCGTTCCGCCGTGCTGATCTGCAGGCTCGCCTGCCCCTGCTGCTGGCGACGGCTGGCGCGCTCCTCGCGCAGGCTTTCCAGACGACGCAAACGGCCCTGGTTGCGTTTGGCCCGTGCCTTTACCCCCTGGCGTAACCAGGCTTCTTCCTCGGCAAGTTGCCCTTCCAGGCGATTATCTGCTGCAGCCTCGGCCGCCAGCACTTCCGCCTTGCGTGCCTGATATTCGGCAAAGCTGCCCGGAAAACTGCGTAAAATGCCGCGATCCAGTTCGACAATACGGGTTGCCAGGCGATCCAGAAAGCGCCGGTCATGGGTGATGAATACCAGGGTGCCGCGATAGCGCAGCAGGGACTGTTCCAGGGCAAGAATGGCTGGTAAATCCAGATGGTTGGTGGGCTCGTCAAAAAACAGAATATCCGGTTCGGAAACCAGGGCAGCAGCAATGGCTACGCGCTTGCGCTGCCCGCCTGACAAGGCAGAAACCACACCTTCCGCTGGCAGGCCCAGACTATCTCGCAGGGCTTCCGCTTTGTAGTCGATTTGCCAGGCATCATGATGGTCCGCCAGGGCATGGGCCTGTGCATCTCCCGCCTCGGCATTTTGCAGTTGCCGCCAGGCGGGGTGTCCGGATTTGATAGCGGTGAGCAGATCGTGATCGGCGGCCAGTTCGGGTTCCTGGGCCAGATAGCTACGGCTGAGTCCCGGTGCCACCCAAAGATTTCCGGCATCCAGCCTGCAAAGACCGGCAAGTGCTTGCAGCAGGGTCGATTTACCTTCGCCATTACGGCCAATCAGACCAATGCGTTCACCGGCTTCAAGATTCAGATCCGCATGGTCCAGTAAGGCGCGGCCTCCCCACTCCACCTGCCCCGCTTCCAGCCGCAGAATAGACATCGCCCCAATCTCCCATGTATTTTCCTTCAGAAGGGAGATAGGGTACGGGGCGGGCTCTGGCGGCGCAAGCCGTCATTGCGGAAGGATGTTGGTTTAGCTCAGCAGACGCAGGGTAAGGGGATAACGGTAGCCTTCACCGCTACTTGATTTCAGCGCGGCAATAATGCAGAAAATCAGATTGAAAAGAAAAACCAGGGGAAAAATAAAAAGCCCGATGAGTAAGGCGCTGAGCACGCTGGCGACAATGTAAGCGAGGAGAATGGTGATCTGAAAATTCAGGGCTTCTTTGCTCTCTGTGATGAGCCATTGATTGTCGCCATCCTTCTTGATCAGGTACACAATCAGCGCCGGTAAAAAACCGAATAAAATACCCCCGGCCTGGATTAATGCCATGATGTTGCGATCTTCCTTGTTGCTGCTGGTTACCAGACTGCTTGTTTCCATAATAACGCTCCCTTGCAAAATGAGTG
>NZ_JBYCKP010000209.1:0-1148 GCF_057473445.1 Acidithiobacillus sp. TH-A36
ATGAGCATCCTCCACACCCATTAAATCACCACCACCAGTGACGTGATTGGCACCACCAAACTTGGCATCCATTTCTTCAAGCAGCGTCTGCTTAGTCTCCCCTGACCCTCGCCGGATCCATCCCCGCAATGCAAATTCTTTGAGGGCACGGCTGATGACTTCCCGGGCCGACCCCAGCTCGGTAGCCAATGTCTGATGGGTAATCTGGATAATCTGGGCATGTTTTCCCAGGTCCAGAAGTTTTCTGGCGAGGCGAATATCCAGGCGGGTGAAGACGACTTCTTCGACCAGGGTGAGTAAATCGGTCAAGCGATTTCCGTAGGCATTGAATACGAATTCCCGAAAAAGGCCGGATTGGCCAATGAGTTGATCAAAAACCGATTTGGGCAGGCTGATCGCCTTCACGGCTGTTTCGGTAATACCCATGGCGGGATAGGGGCGATGACTGAACAGACAAGCGGTAGTGAGAATGCAGGATTCTCCGGGGCCAATGCGGTACAGGACGATTTCGCGCCCGCCTGCAGAAATCTGTTGCACCCGGATCTGGCCTTCCAGCACCAACAAATATTGGTTGCAGGGGGTACCGGCGTGAAAAATGATTTGATCCGACCCCCATTGCACTGGACGAGCCTTGTTGAATAACGCCTTTTCATTGTCTGGCGCTGCAGTGAGTGAAGTAAAATGGCTGATCCAGTCGTTCAGGATAATGCCCGTCCGTGTGAAAGGGAGTCATGATGCTACTACAGTAGATATTTTCTTTGAAATGTTTCGGGTGGCGCCTTTATAGCCTCCTGAAAAATGTCCCTTGCCGGCTGGATTCAGTGCTTGTGTAAATGATGCATGTCCGGCACATGAGGGTGGCTGTGGGTGAGGGGCTCGTGATGATGCGGATGCTCATGACGGGTTCCTGGAGCAACCGGAAAAGCGTGGGCGTGTTGGTGATGGGCATCGTGGGTATGCATGTGGGCATGATCCATGGCCTCATGGGAATGGACATGATCGTGGCGTTCATCCAGATGCATCCAGATGCCCCAGGCCATCAGTGCTGCCGCGATCAGTAGTAGCGGGGTGACCGGAGTGCCCAGGATGATGACGCTGAGAATGGCCCCAAAGAAGGGAGCGCTTGAAAAATAGGCTCCCGTGCGGGC
>NZ_JBYCKP010000210.1:0-1890 GCF_057473445.1 Acidithiobacillus sp. TH-A36
GAGCCAGCTTTTCAGCCAACAGTTGCTGCTCCCGGAGGACGGCAGGGGTATCGGCAACGGGCTGGGTATCCGGACGCAGCACGACCTGCGTCACCCCACCCGCCACGGCGGCCTGTAGCTCGCTGGCCAGATCGCCATCGCGTCCATGACCGGGACTATGCGCCTGCAAGCTGCTTTCTATCAGCCCCGGGCAAGCTACCAAGCCTGTACCATCGAGAATTTCATCCTCCCGAAAATCCTCAGCGACAGCACCCCGTACAGCGATTTTTCCAGCGACAATGGCCAGGTCGGTTACTGCATCAAAACCATCGCCGGGATCCATGACGCGGACATTGCGGATGATTCTACGCATGGTTTTCGCCTCCGCCCGCAGCACCCGCCAGGAGCGTCAATACCGCCATACGCACGGCGAGACCGTGTGCAACCTGTTGCAAAATCACGGCCTGATGACCGTCTGCCACTTCCGAGGCAATTTCCACGCCGCGATTCATGGGCCCCGGATGCAGGACCAGCGCATCAGGCTGCGCCCACTGCAAGCGCTCCGGAGTCAGGCCAAATCGGCGATGAAATTCATCCAGACTGGGCAGACGATGGGACTCCATGCGTTCCTTCTGCAATCGCAGGGCACAAATGACATCGACACCGCGCAATCCTGCCTGCAGGTCGTGGTAGACATGCACCCCCAGCGCGGAGAGTTCTTTGGGAACCAGGGTTTGTGGTCCGATGACCCGGATTTCCGGGCAACCGAGAATCGACAAGGCATGAATCTGGGAACGCGCCACCCGCGAATGCAGGACATCACCCACAATAGCCACGACCCGGTCTTCAATGGGTCCGGCCAGACGCCGAATCGTGAATACATCCAGCAAGGCCTGGGTCGGATGGGCATGCTGGCCATCACCTGCATTGATCACCAGCGCCGAGTCTCCCAGATGCCGGGCGATCAGATGCGCGGCTCCGGCTTCCGGATGGCGAATCACAAAACCATCCACCTGCATGGCCATAAGATTATCCACCGTGTCGATCAGGGATTCGCCCTTACTGGCACTGCTGGTACTGACCGCAATATTCAAAACATCGGCGGAGAGGCGTTTGGCTGCCAGCTCAAAGGTGCTCCGCGTGCGTGTGCTGTTCTCAAAAAACAGATTGACGATGGTTTTGCCCCGGAGCGTCGGGGTTTTTTTGACACTGCGCTGCGCGATGCTGAGGAAGGATTCGGCCGTATCCAGAATCTGCAGCATTTCGGGTTCACGCAGCCCTTCGGTATTAAGCAGATGGCGGAGACGACCCTGGGCGTCATATTGAGGATTACCATCACCAAAACGGAAAGTAGAAAAACTCATGAAGCCGTCCTTGGCGATGTCAGCAATTCCAGACGCAGCGGATCGGGGCCCCGGAGTTTGATTTGTCCACCCGCCGCGCCATTGAGGCGCAGGGCAGCAATGTCGGCCGCCACCGGGACTTCGTGCCCACCGCGATCTACCAGTACGGCCAGGAGAATGTTTGCCGGTCGGCCATAATCAAATATTTCGTTCATGGCGGCGCGGATGGTACGCCCCGTATAGAGCACGTCATCCACCAGAACGATGGAGCGACCGTCCACAGCAAAGGGAATATCCGACGCCCGGACTTGCGGGTGCAGACCAATCTGACTGAAATCATCCCGATAGAAAGAAATATCCAGCTGCCCCAGCGCCGTTTTCAGCCCCAGGGCGCGGTGCAGCGCCTGGGCTATCCAGACACCGCCCGTAAATATACCAATCATGGCGGTCTGCTCCGGGTCTACATGCGGACGCAAATCCCGAACCATTCCTTCCAGCAGTGTTGTCACATCCCAGTCTGCATTCATTGCATGGCTCCGACATCCTGAAAAGTCTGGAGAATTTCACA
>NZ_JBYCKP010000211.1:0-2985 GCF_057473445.1 Acidithiobacillus sp. TH-A36
AGGAAAAGTGCAGTAGTCAAACCCACCCAGGCATGAAAGCTGAACAGTAACTGGGTGAAACTGGCATAATCTGCGTGTTGCCAATCGGGTGTCATCCCTAAGGAGGAAAACAGTTGAATGGTTACACCGACAGCAATACCGACGTGAAGCCAGCGTGCCTCCGGTGGCCACAGATTTTCCCTACCAGCGCCAGAGTCTGAGCTATTTCTTTTCAAAGATATAATTCCATAAGTTGCCATGCGTCAGACATGAAAACATAACCCACATCCATTTTAAGGACCTTCGCCATTGCGCCGGCAATCATACCAGAGTGCCTCCAATAAAAAGCAACAGCTTGTCCACAGCCATTTCCTTGACTATCTTTTATTCAGAGTGTTTACTCTGATTTATCTGGAGAAAATCTTATGACTGCGAAATACATACGTTTTTTTAATGAAATTCGCATAGAAGATGTGCCCTTGGTCGGTGGTAAAAACGCTTCTCTGGGAGAGATGTATCGCCAACTCACGCCGCAGGGAGTAAAAGTACCCAACGGCTTTGCCATTACCGGCGACGCCTATCACCATCTGCTGGATCAGGCCGGTGCCTGGCCAAAGCTGCATGAGGCACTGGACGGCCTCGACCCCGATAATGTTCGCGATCTGGCCAGACGGGGTGCCAAGGCTCGGGAAATCGTCTACAGCGCGCCCCTTCCCGAAGATTTGCAAACCGAAATTTTGGCCGCTTACGCCCAATTACGTCAGGAATACGGAGATACGCTGTCTTTGGCCGTGCGTTCTTCTGCCACCGCAGAAGACCTGCCAACGGCCAGTTTCGCTGGTCAGCAGGATACTTATCTGAACATTTCCGGAGAGGCCGCTTTGCTGGATGCCTGTCGGCGTTGCTTTGCCAGTCTGTTTACCGACCGGGCCATTCATTATCGCGTTGATCAGGGCTTTGATCATTTCAAGGTGGCCCTATCGATTGTCATCATGAAAATGGTGCGCTCCGATCTCGCCACCAGTGGCGTCATGTTTTCGCTGGACACTGAAACCGGATTTAGAGATGCCGTCTTTATTACGGCATCCTGGGGTCTGGGTGAAAATGTCGTCCAGGGAACCGTCAATCCCGATGAATATTATGTCTTTAAACCCGCCTTCCAGAAGGGGAAAAAGGCAGTTTTGCGCAGGGTTCTCGGCAGCAAAAAAATCAAGATGATTTATACCGAGGGAGACACCCGCCACGGGACCCGCAATGTACCGACGCATCTCGATGAACAGGAACGCTTTTGTTTGAATGATGAGGATATATTCATCCTGGCCGATTACGCCATCAAAATTGAAAATCACTACAGCCAGAAAATGGGCGAAAGCCGACCCATGGATATGGAATGGGCAAAAGACGGTCTCGATGGTGCCATTTACATGGTTCAGGCACGACCGGAAACCGTTGCCTCGCAAAAAAAGGGACAAATTCTGGAGGAGTATATTCTGGGTGAACGTGGAAAACGTCTTGGCAGCGGCCGGGCCGTGGGCAGTAAAATTGCTGCCGGACCCGTCCGGATTATTCGTAGTCTTGAACATCTCGCCGAGTTTCGCCCCGGTGAAATACTGGTTGCAGACACCACCACGCCAGATTGGGAGCCGGTCATGAAAAATGCAGCGGCGGTCATCACCAATCGCGGTGGACGTACCTGCCACGCTGCCATCATTGCCCGTGAACTGGGGATACCGGCGGTAGTCGGCGCAGAAACGGCCACCGAAATACTGCACGACGGTGAGCTGGTCACGGTTTCCTGTGCGGAAGGCGATATGGGCAATATATATGCGGGTCAATTGCCATTTACCGTTCAGCATACCGATCTGGCCGCACTTCCCCGACCCAAAACCAAAATCATGATCAATCTGGGCAACCCTGAAATTGCTTTCCAGACGGCTAATCTCCCCAGCGATGGTATTGGTCTGGCGCGGATGGAATTCATCATCAGCAATACCATCAAGGCGCACCCCATGGCTTTGCTCTACCCGGAAAAGGTCAAAGACCCGCAGGAGCGTCTGGCCCTGGCTAAGCTCACCCAAGGCTACACGCAGCCCCAGGATTTTTTTGTGGAACGGCTATCAGAGGGCGTCGGCACCCTGGCTGCCGCTTTTTATCCCAAACCGGTAGTGGTCCGTATGTCTGATTTCAAAAGCAACGAATATGCCTCATTGCTTGGGGGGCGCTGCTTCGAACCCGAGGAAGACAACCCCATGCTGGGCTTTCGCGGCGCTTCCCGCTATGCACATCCAGCGTACAAAGAAGGTTTTCATCTGGAATGCCTGGCCATGAAAAGAGTGCGCGAAACCATGGGCCTGGATAATGTCATTTTGATGCTGCCTTTTGTACGCCGCGTGCAGGAAGCCGACGACGTTCTTGCGCAAATGGCAGAATTTGGTCTGAAGCGCGGCGAAAATGGCCTGAAAATTTACGCCATGTGCGAAGTCCCCAACAACGTGCTTTTAATTGATGCGTTTGCCCAACGCTTTGACGGATTCTCCATTGGCAGTAATGATCTCACCCAACTCACTCTCGGGGTTGATCGGGATTCGGAAATTGTCGCCTTTGACTACGACGAGCGCGACGAAGGCGTGAAAACCATGATCCGCCTCGCCGTGGATGGCTGTAAACGGCATGGTATCCACTCTGGAATTTGTGGTCAGGCGCCTTCAGACTATCCGGAAATGGCTGAGTTTCTGGTCGATATTGGCATTGAATCCATGAGCCTCAACCCGGATTTCGTACTGAAAACCACCCTGCATGTTCTGGAACTGGAAAAGCGAGAAACCCATTGACCATTCAACCCGTGCTGTTAGTCATTTTTGATGGTTTCGGCCTGAACCCCAATCGGGCCTACAACGGCTGGGCGCAAGCCCATACGCCACATCTGGATCATTATTTTGCCAGTTATCCCCATACCGCCCTGCAGGCATCCGGGCGGGCTGTGGGTCTGCCCGATGGACAATTTGG
>NZ_JBYCKP010000212.1:0-3482 GCF_057473445.1 Acidithiobacillus sp. TH-A36
CTTAATGATGGCATCCCCCTCTATTCCCCCCGATAGACTGTTTCAGATAATAGGTACGGGCGACATCCCGAACTCAAAACACAGTCCCCTTTTCTGGCTCGGGGATTGTTACTCGCGCAAGAGCCGTTTCATATGGGCGCACCTCATATCCGGTTTTTTTCACTCTGAAAAAGACCCAACGGCTTCTCTTTGCCTTTTTTCAATAACTCACTCAAAAAAAAGGAGTATTCCATGGCTGGTGTTAATAAAGTCATAATCTTAGGCCATCTCGGGAAAGATCCGGAGATGCGCTACATGCCGGACGGTAAGGCTATCGCCAATTTCAATGTGGCCACCTCGGAAAATTTCAAGGACCGCGAAGGGAATAAACAGGAACGTACCGAATGGCACCGTGTCGTGCTCTTTGGACGTGTCGCCGAAATCGCGGGCGAATACCTGCGCAAGGGCAGCATGGCTTTTGTGGAAGGCAAACTGCAGACCCGCAAGTGGACAGACAAGGAAGGTCAGGATCGCTACACCACTGAAATTATCGGTGACCGCCTGCAGCTAGTCGGGCCGCGCAATGACGGTGGTGCCAACAGTGGCAATGACCGCCAGCCTCAGCAGCAGCGTGCGAACAACGCCCCATCCAATAACCGGAGTAGTCAGCCGCCGGAAGATCCGTTTGGCGGCGGTAACACGGGAAACACAAACTACTCAGAATTTGACGATGATATCCCATTTTGAGCGGTAACTTGTTGTTTATTTGAATTTTTGTATGAGCACCCCAGATGGATTGACGGGGTGCCTATGCACATGGAGGGCATGATGTTGAAAGTTATCGGTAGAATCCGCCCAGGGACCAAGGTCCTGAAGCGGTCTATTACAGACCCCAAAGCGCACCAAATTGTGGAACGCGGGATTTTGGCGGGCGTTGGATACCCGGCTATTGATTCCGCGCTGACCAAGGCGGGATTTAAACACGCATTGGTTCCCAAGAATGAACCGTTTTTTTCTGTTTGGCCGGGGGAATTCAAGAACCCGGAAACGGCGAAACGGATACTCGATTTGTACGGCGAACAACGGGAAGGGGATCTGGTAAAAAAGCTCTACGAGTTTCCGGTTGTTTTCCCCCATTCGGATCCCGCACAGATGGTGATGACGCGAATGGAATGCTATACGGCAAAAGGCCTCAAGTACCATTCCGAAATCAATGGGAACGGTGACGTCCTCTGTATCACCAAAGATGATGTCCCGAAAGTTAACGGACGTGCCATACGCATTTATGGCGGCCGTAAAGACAAGGTGCGTGGACACTGCGATCCGGAACATTGTCCGGAATACCAAAAACGGGAATGCAATGTCCGCTCAAAAATCCACGTCATGATTCCTGGGGAAAAAATGACAGCGGAATTGGTAGAAATCCCTACGGGGAGCTTCTATGCCGTCGATGACATTGAGAACACATTGAGATACACAGCCGCACTTTGTGGCGGCAAAGTGCCCGTGGAAGTCCAGATGGGATGGAAAGGCCAACCCATATTTTGGATGACCAAGGTGCGCGAAAAAGTAAAGCACATGACCGATGAAGGGGATACAGAAATGGTCCCCCAAATTATCGCGCATCTCAATTGCAAAGCGGAGTTGGCGCATTTGCTGGCCATGGCTGATGCTGTTGCGGAAAAACACCGCAAATTATCAACGGCATTCTTGCCGCAAGGTGTAGCGCAAGCCCCGGCTGCGCTGGAACATCAACCCGCTCTACGGCCAGAAGACTTCGTATCCAGTAATGTAGTGGATATGGCTCAGGCCAGAGCAGAGTCCGTGGTACCGGCGGAACAACAATCTGCCGCCCCTATACCAGAAGCGGCACCCTCTGACCCCCAGCCCGAGCAAACGGCTTCTGCGCCCGCGCCGGAAGCAGCACAGCCCACAGAAAACACAGAAGACATTGCCCCCCTGCGCCAGCAAGCATCCCGCTTGTGCAAACAGGTAGGCTTGAATCCTGTCGATCTGCTGGAATACGGCAATGCCCGATTTGGAACAAATTGGGGCAAAACGCTCAAGCATCTGAATGCCATGGTTCATGAGCTGAAACAGGCTTTGGAATCAGACGATGTGGAAGGCTATATTGCCGAGGTCAATAATGTCATTTTCGAAGAAAGGCAACGGAACACCGAAAGCGCCTAATTCTTCCTATAACCCACTGCGGCCCCTTCGGGGGCCTTTTTCCAAAAAATTTGTGCGGATACCTGCAAGCAAGTATGCGCAAAGATTTTTTGTGGAAAACCACCCGGGCGGCACCCGGTAAAAACAGTCTTTTTATTCACCCTATAGGGACAAATCCCTATGGGGGATTTAATCCCTTTTCATTGCAATGAAAGGAGACATCATGTTAAGCAAAGGCACCTATCAGTTTGTCATGTCCAAAATCCAGAGCGCCAATAACGGCGAACTCCTGGCAATCAAGGACCAGTTACGCGAGCTTTTGCGTCACCCCATTTCGGTAGATGCAGAACTCATGCGGGACACAAAAAAAACTCTTGAAAAAAATTGATGCGGAATTGGATGCGCGGTATGACCTGTATCTTAGTGACCAGCGTCAGCGTCAGCAGGCGAAGCATACACCAGCTTCGGCTTCGGGCGCCCGCATTTACCCATTTCGTAATCTCTCTTGAGGTATTCGTAAGCCGCTTTATCGTCCGGATTTTTCATCACGCGTATTAGCTGTTGCGTCCAATATTTGGCCCCTGAGATTTCCGGACTATCGGTACTGGGGTTTTCGATAACTTGCATTCTTGCAGACATTTGAAACTCCTTACTGTGGTCACTTTCGCTTCATTATAACAGGAGAAAGTCCATCATGAACAAACAAGAACTCACCACTGCCCTGGCGGAGACATTGCGCGTGGATAACGCCAATGCATCCCGCTTGGCGGGGCGGTTTATTCTTTTGGGGAAAAAGTACCGAAAGAACCTGCTCCGCCAAGTAAACGGCGCACCCATGGCTGCGCAACTCAGCAAGACGGAAGCGGAGATTAAAAATCTCTGCGACCGCTTGGCCCTCCGCTACAAAATTGTCGAAGATGTCAGAGGTCCTATCCTCAGACTGTATCTCAACAACTTTTGGAGGGAAGGTTGCGTGGTGGAGGACGGGCTATGAAGATCGCCCAATTCTCCGACCTGCACTATTGTCCAGAATATCTGGACGAGGTGGATCGTTGCTTCTCTGCAGCCGTCGAAGCGGCCATAGAGGAGGACGTGGAAGTGGCCGTTATCAGCGGCGATTCCACGGACCACCGGGTCGATCTGCATAGTTTGTCCGTGCAGAAACTCTCGGAACGCATTCACACCCTGTCCAATCATTGTCCGGTACTGATGTTGCAGGGCACCTTTTCCCATGAACCATTGGGTACGCTCGAAGTGTTTCAGTATGTGGGCGGCAAATACCCGATTTTTGTGGCGACCGATATTCAACAGGTCGCTCTTACCGAAGACAATGC
>NZ_JBYCKP010000213.1:0-2325 GCF_057473445.1 Acidithiobacillus sp. TH-A36
CCTGCCGGATTTGCCGGGAGGAACCTGGAGTGATTTGCATGGAAACCATAGCCAAAGTGCGCCGTCTGTATCATCTGGACAAAGAGACGGTCAGTCATATTTCTCGAAAAATGAATTTATCGCGTGCTACGGTGCGCAAGTATCTGGATCATGTCGGAGATGAACCGAAGTACCCCCAGCGGAAATCCCGACCACGGCCGCAATTGGGAGCTTTTGAGGCGATCCTGCAGCAATGGCTGGAGACGGATGCGCACTTACCGCGCAAGCAGAAGCGGACCGCACGCAGACTGTTCGAGGGTTTGCAGAAGGCAGGATACCAGGGGGCTTATGACAGCATTCAGCGCTGGGTAAAGGCGTGGAAGGCGAACGTTCGCCCTGGTCTGCACCAAGCCTTTATTCCCCTGAGTTTCCGTCCCGGTGAAGCGTATCAGTTTGACTGGAGCAGCGAGACGGTGATTCTGGATGGGGTGGCCATGGCGATCAAGGTCGCCCACTTTCGCCTGACTTACAGCCGGATGTCCTTTGTCCGGGCCTATCCCAGAGAAACCCAGGAGATGGTCTTCGCCGCCCATCAGGAAGCTTTTCTGGCCTTTGAAGGGGTCCCCGAGAGGGGTATTTACGATAACCCCAAGACCATTGTGGACGTGGTTTATCATCGTTCCCGCAAAGGTCAGGAACGGGATTTCAATCGGCGCTTCCTGGCCCTCATGAACCATTATCTGATTCGGCCCACCGCCTGCACGGTCGCTGCTGGATGGGAGAAGGGACAGGTCGAGAATCAGGTCGGCAATATCCGCGAATGGTTTTTTACCCCGCTTCCGCGCTTTGAAACACTGGATCAGCTGAACGCCTGGCTCTGGGAACGCTGTCAGGAGCGGGCACAGAATCATGCACACCCCGAGCAGAAGACACGGACGATCTGGGCGGTCTTCCAGGAAGAGAAAGCGCTGCTGCGCCCCTTTCAAGCCACCTTCGATGGCTATGTGGAGGACCGAGTGCGGGTCAAATCGACCTGCCTGATATCGGTGGACCGTAATCACTACAGCGTACCCGCAGAATGGGCAGGAGAGTGGGTGCGGGCACGGCGCTATGTGGATCGTATCGTGGTATTGATGGAAAGTGCGGTGATTGCCACCCATGCACGGCGCATGGGGCGGGACAAGACCATCACGGACCCGCAGCACTACCTGCAGGTTCTGGAGCGTAAACCGGGGGCTTTACGTAATGGCTTGCCCTTCCAGAAGCTACCGCGTGCCATCACCCTGGTGCAGGAGCATCTCCAGGCTAAGGCCGGTGGAGATAAGGCCTTTGTGGAAGTCTTACTGGCGGCCAGAGACCATGGCATGGACATACTGGAGACTGCCTGCGCCATGGCCCTGGAGCAGAAAACCGTTACCGTCACGGTAATCCTCAATCTGGTACACCGTCTGGCGCACCCGCTGCCACCACCCCCGCAGCAGACTCCGGAAGCCCTGCATCTCAAAGAAGAGCCAACAGCGGATTGCAGTCGCTACGACACCTTGCGGGAGAAGCCTTATGTCCACTGAACTGACCCTCTCTCTGAAGGATCTGCATCTGTACGGCATGGCGACCGCCTACCAGGAATGGGTCGCGCAACCCGGGCCGGTCACAGAGCCGGTTTCCTGGCTGACCAGCCTGATTGATGCCGAAAAACAGGACCGCCATTACCGCAGTCTGCGTTACCAAAGACGTATAGCCCGGTTCCCCCTGCAGCGCAGTCTGGATGAGTTTGACTTCACGGAAAGCCCCTTGGCCGAAGAACATCTGCGCACGCTGGCCCAAGGGGGATACCTGGAGTCTGCCTATAATCTCATTCTTGTGGGTGGCACAGGGACCGGGAAAACCCATCTGGCCCTGGCGTTAGGTCATGCCGCCATCGACCAGAGCAAGCGGGTACGCTGGTATAACGTAGTCGATCTCGTCAACTCTCTGGAACAGGAGAAAACCCGTGGCCAGGGCGGCCGCCTCGTCAGAACCCTGCAGAGCCTGGACCTCGTCATCCTCGACGAATTGGGCTACTTGCCCTTCTCGGAGTCGGGAGGCGCCTTGCTCTTCCATATGATCAGCAAACTCTACGAACAGACCGCGCTGATTATCACCACCAACCTCTCCTTCGGAGAATGGGTGAAGATCTTTGGAGACGCCAAAATGACCACGGCGCTTCTCGATCGACTGACCCACCACTGCGATATTCTGGAGACCGGAAACGATTCTTACCGGTTCAAAAAACGTCGCAGCCACCCCCTCTAAAACTGGTCAAAAATAGACGCTGTTACCTGGTCATTTTTAAACGCTGTTTGACAC
>NZ_JBYCKP010000214.1:0-1751 GCF_057473445.1 Acidithiobacillus sp. TH-A36
GCTGGCACCCTGATTTTGAGCCTGGCTTCTGGTTTGCTCTTCAGCCGCTGGACGCAGATCAAAGCCAGTACCGGTCTGCTGTCCATGACTGCAGGAGGGGCCGCCGGAATTACCGCCATTGCCCTGGAATTCGAGGCCGATGTAGGACTGGTGGCGATCATGCAATACCTGCGCGTCATTCTGGTCATGATCAGTCTGCCTCTGGTGGTTCTTTTCGTTTTTCATGATCACAGCGCAAATACGGCGACTTTGGCGGACGCGCATTTACCCGCATCCTGGGCAGGAAGCCTCCTGTTGCTGCTGCCGGGAGCCCCTTTCGGTATCTGGTTGGCGCGAAAAATCCATATCACTGCGCCCTATTTGTTGGGGCCTTTGCTGCTCACCATCCTGCTGACTTTGCTTCACGTCCATCCGACCCGGGCGCTTCCTGGTCCGCTTCTGGAAACTGCCTATTTGCTGATTGGCTGGCAGGCCGGGCTGCAATTGTCCATAAGCCGCCTTCGTCTGCACTTACGCCTGATCCCCCGTGCTTTGCTCATTATTCTCGTCCTGAACCTGTGCTGCGCCCTGCTCGGTGTTCTCCTCGCGCATCTGGTCGGCGTCAGTGATCTGGATGGTTATCTGGCGACCGCACCCGGTGCCCTATATGCAGCAGTTGCCGTCAGCATGGCAGCTCACGGTAATGTCCTTTTTGTCCTCGGTGCCCACCTCATTCGCTTGTTGATGATGCTGCTGATCATGCCGCCGCTGGTGCGCAAATTACTGGACCCTGCGCGCAACACCTGACCCTGTTTTTCAGGCCCTTCCCAAGCATCCGACCGGACGGTATCTTGTGTTAGACTAGGGATGACAAACAGAAATGATTTAAAAGGAGCAATCATGGCGCGTACACGCATTACTCCACTTCGTCTGGACGGTGAGAATGCTGAACAAAAACGGGAAGAAATTCGCAGGGTTTTCCATGAAACCTTCTCTTTGTATGAATCCTTGTTTGATCACTTGCAGGACTCTGCTGCCTGGGTGGAAAAAGCCATTCCTCTGCGGCATCCCCTGATATTTTACTTCGGGCATACCGCTACTTTTTATGTGAACAAATTGCAATTTGCGGGACTGATTGAAGCCCGTCTCGACCCGCATCTGGAATCCGTATTTGCCGTCGGCGTTGATGAAATGTCCTGGGATGATCTGGACGAAACCCATTATGACTGGCCTACCCCTGAAGCCGTCCGCCTTTATCGCCAGGAGGTACGGAATATGGTGGATAGACTCATTTCGGAGTTACCCCTGACTCTCCCCATTACCTGGGATTCACCCTGGTGGGTCATCCTGATGGGCATCGAACACGAAAACATTCATCTGGAAACCAGCTCGGTCCTGATGCGCCAGTTGCCACTTTCCCGGGTCAGCCCGGTAGCCGCCTTTGCACCCTGGGATCAGGCCGGTACGGCCCCACAAAATGCTCTGCTGCCCGTACCCGGTGGTCTGGTCAAGCTGGGCAAGACAAAAGATGACCGCCAATATGGCTGGGACAACGAGTATGGGAACCGTCAACATGAACTGCAGCCTTTTGCCGCCGCCAGATTTCTGGTCAGTAACCAGGAATTTCTTGCCTTTGTCGAAGACGGTGGTTACCACAATCCCGACTGGTGGGATGAAGAGGGTGATGGCTGGCGGCGCTTCAGTCGCGCTGAACATCCGCCATTTTGGGTGCCCGATGCTGAAGGATGGCGCTTGCGTCTGATTGCCGAAGA
>NZ_JBYCKP010000215.1:0-3877 GCF_057473445.1 Acidithiobacillus sp. TH-A36
CAGCAAGTCGGGTTCGACCTGTTCTCTTTGGCAGGAGAACAACTGGCCGCTGCGACCAAAGCCAGTGGCTACCTCGTCAACAACAAGGAGGACCTCATGGGTATTACAGAGCTTTTGTGCGCCCGACAAGACCCCGGGTGGAAAAGGCAATATACCGGCTGCACCCTGCACGCCGCCTTCCAGAATCAAAGCGGCAATATGGTCTTTTTCGGCCAGCAAAACGGTTTCCAGAGTATTCAGCCAGAGCTTGGCTGCCTGCCCGGCATCTCCCTGGCATTGTTCCCATTGCAGCACATAAGGGCTGGGCAACCGGCGCGTCGGGAACAGCAAATTACCATACACTTCATGAAAAAGCGGAAATCCGCCCACTGAAACAGCTCCCACCGTATCGCCGTGATAAGCGTTATCGAGGGTCAAAAAAAGATGCTTTTGCGGACGTCCGATGTTGGCCCAGTACTGCGCAGCCATTTTAATAGCCACTTCTACCGCCTCGGAACCATCTTCACTGAAAAAACAATGTTGCAGAGATTCTGGAGTGCACTCAACCAGCTTTTGGGCGAGACGGATAGCCGGTGGATTGCTGGCGCCCAGGGCAGTGGTATGCGCGACTTTTCCCAACTGCTCCAGAAGGGCAGCATCAAGGCGCGGATGGCGATGACCATGCACATTACACCAAAGGCTCGCCACCGCATCCAGGCAACGTGCGCCATCCACATCATACAAATAATGGCCTTCCGCCCTCTCGATAATCCAGGGATCATCATCACCATAACATTGCATCTGAGTGAAGGGATGCCAAAAATAACGGCGGTCCCAGGCTTTCAGCATTTCAGTTTCGGACATGGATGGCATTCAACTCCTGTATGACAAAAGGTAGTTCTTCGAGAATATTGCTGGCCAGCAGACATTCTTCTCCCAAACGTCGGGCCGCACGATCTCCGGCGAGGGCATGAATGGCAACCCCCAGAATCAAGGCTTCATCGGCCGATATACCTTGGGCCAGCAACCCCGCCAGCACCCCGGTCAATACATCGCCGCTGCCGCCGGTAGCCATTCCCGGATTTCCCCAGGGACAATAACAGCGCGCTGTTTCACCCAACATCAGACTGTGCTGCCCCTTCAAAACCCAATGCCCGCCATAGCGGGATTGCAGCGCATGTATTACCCCTATCCGGTCCAGCTGAACGTCAGGAAGCTGCATTGCCAGCAGACGGGCCGCTTCACCTGGATGCGGGGTAAACAGCCGAACAGCCTGCACACTGAGCAACGGCACACCAAAACGCGCGAGAATATTGAGGGCATCCGCATCCCAGACCTGGGGAATGCGCAAACTCCCGACCTCAGTCAGCATATCATGCGCTGCCAGCCCCTGCCCCAGACCGGGCCCCACGGCGAGTACCGCATTGTCCGGTAACGCAGAGAAACTCGGGGGCCAGTCCCACCAGGTCGCTTCCGGAAGAGCGGAAGCCAGATAAGGAACTGCGGAAGGATGACCCACGGCGGTCACCAGCCCTGCCCCAATCCGGTAAGCGGCCGCAGCTGCCAAAGCCAGTGCTCCGCCCATTCCTGGCGCGCCACCCAGTACAAAAACATGACCAAAACGACCTTTATGTGCATCAGGAGACCTTTTCGGTATTTTTGGCAGACTCTCCCAAGTCAATGCAACAAAGTCATCGTCCACGTTCAGGCCCTCTCAATATCCTCCTCAGGATACGCGCTGACATGGTGAATACTCAAATCTGGACCGGCATATTCCGCCTCGGCATCCAGGCGAATCCCAATGAAAGCCTTGATGGTGCCGTAAACCACTCCGCTACCCACCAGCGCAATCAAAACCCCCAAACTGGTGCCCAGCAGTTGCGACCAGAAACTGACTCCCCCAGCACCGCCCAGCATTTTCAGGCCGAAAATTCCCACGGCCAAGCCACCCCAGACACCGCAAACGCCATGCAAAGGCCAGACTCCGAGCACATCGTCCAGGCGCAGTCGGTGTTGTACAAAGGTAAATAAATACACAAAAATAATCCCGGCTATGGCACCAATGGCCAGAGCCCCGATGGGCTGGACCACATCCGATCCGGCACAAATAGCCACCAGCCCTGCCAATGCTCCGTTATGCACAAAACCCGGATCGCCCTTGCCAACGGCCAGAGCGGCGAGCATGCCACCCACCAGGGCCATGAGAGAATTCAGGGCCACCAGACCCTGAACCTGAGCCAACTGCTGGGCGCTCATCACATTAAATCCAAACCAGCCGATGATCAGAATCCAGGAGCCCAAGGCCAGAAAAGGAATATTGGAAGGCGGCATGGCATGCACCGTACCATCCTTACCATAGCGCCCCCGGCGCGGTCCCAATAACCAGACGGCCATCAGGGCCATCCAGCCACCCATGGCATGAACTACTACCGAACCGGCGAAATCATGAAAAGGCGCACCAAAGGTCTGCGTAAACCAGGCCTGAATGCCGTAATTGTTATCCCAGACGATACCTTCATAAAAGGGATACACCAGGCCGACCAGAAAAGCCGTAGCCAGCAATTGCGGATAAAAACGGGCGCGCTCGGCAATGCCTCCGGAAATGATGGCGGGTACGGCTGCCGCAAAGGTCAGCAGAAAGAAAAAACGCACCATTTCAAAACCATGATCGCCGGCAGTCAGGGTTTGCACGTTTCCGAAAAAACTGATGCCGTAAGCAATATGATAACCAATAAAAAAATACACAATGGTCGAAATGCCAAAGTCACTGAGGATTTTGACCAAAGCATTGACCTGACTGCGCCGGCGCACGGTCCCCAGTTCCAGAAAGGCAAAGCCGCCATGCATGGCAAAAACCAGAATGGCACCCATCAGTAAAAAAAATACATTACCGCCCGGAGGCGTCACACCCGTAGCCAGCATACGACTTCTTCCTCTATCAAATGTTTTGTTTTAACTATTCATCCAGCAGGCGGCGTCCATGCAGCGCCCGTCCGAGTGTGCCACGATCTACATATTCCAGTTCACCGCCCACCGGAACGCCGTGGGCAATACGACTGATGGTAATGCCTGCAGGCACCAAATCTGCCAGAAACTGGGCAGTGGCCTCACCTTCCAGAGTGGGGTTGGTGGCAAATATCACCTCCTGCAGACCCGCTTCTGCCAAACGCTCACTGAGACGATCCAGATGCAGAGCCTCCGGACCAATACCATCCAGAGGCGACAAATGGCCCATCAGCACAAAAAAATCCCCGCTGAACACGCCCGTATCTTCAATGGCGCGTAAATCTGCGGGTGATTCCACAATGCACAGCTGCGAATGGTCCCGATGCGCACCTAGACAAACCCCACACAAAGGGGCTTCGCTGAGGTTATTGCAGCGCTCGCAAAAACGCACTGTGGCGTGTGCGCGTTCAAATGCAGCGGCCAATTGGGGGAGCAGGCTGCGTTTGCGCACCAGCAGATCGTAGCAGATGCGCTGTGCAGAACGCGGCCCAATACCGGGAAGGCGCCTTAACAGCGCCTCCAAAGCCTCCATACTCGGAACATCGGCCATATCAGAAAGGCAGATTCATGCCTGGAATATTCATTCCGCCCGTCACTTCCGACATCCGTTCGGCACTGACCTTTTCAGCATTGCGTACGGCATCATTGATCGCTGCAGCCACCAGATCTTCCAGCATTTCCTGATCATTATCCGCCAGCAACGAGGGATCAATTCGCACCTTGCGCACATCATGGCGACAGGTCATGACGACCTCCACCAGATTACCGCCGGCATGTCCCTGGACTTCAATATGAGCCAGTTCTTCCTGGGTTTTTTGCAGGCGATCCTGGAGTTGCTGCGCCTGTTTCATGATATTTCCCAAACCACCTTTCATCATCGACTACCTCCCTG
>NZ_JBYCKP010000216.1:0-3301 GCF_057473445.1 Acidithiobacillus sp. TH-A36
GTGATTGTCATTATTGGCCTGCTGATTGTTTTTGGCGGAATTTTTGGTTTTAAAGCCTTCGTCAACCATAAAATTGCCGAGGCGATGGCGCATACCCCCAAGCCGGTAGTCACCGTAAGCGCAGCTACTGCCCAAATCGCCCACTGGCATCCCCAATTGCGCGCCGTTGCCTCTCTGGCGGCCGTTCAGGGTGTGAATGTCACACCCCAGATTGCTGGCAATGTGACCGCCATTCATTTTCACTCCGGCCAATATGTGCAGGCGGGTACGCCTCTGGTGCAGATTGATGATTCCAATCAACTAGCCCAACTGGCCAGTGACCAAGCGCAACTGCGACTGGCAGCCCTTACTTTGCATCGAGATCAGAAACTGATGGCGACCAGAGCGGTAAGCCAGTCCCAGCTGGATTCTGATCAAGCCACTTATCAGACAGATGTTGCTGCCATTAAGGATATTCGAGCAACCTTGAATAAATTGGCGATTCGCGCCCCTTTCAGCGGTTATCTCGGTATCCGCCAGGTGAATATGGGTCAGTATCTGACTCCTGGCACCAAAATAGTGGACCTGCAGTCCTGGAGTCCGCTATATGCCAACTTCACCCTGCCGCAAAGTGATCTCCAGAATATTCAGGCCGGGACTCCAGTGCAGATACAAACCGACGCTCTGCCCGGCCAGACCTTTTCCGGAAAAGTGACCGCTCTGGGTTCTGCCGTCAACAACACAACCCGGCAGATAGAAGTACAAGCCACCATCGATAACCCCAAAAATCAGCTCAAACCGGGCCTGTTTGGGGAATTGACAGTGGTGCGCGATACCACTGAAAAGGTTCTTGTCATTCCGGTATCTGCCATTTCCTATAACACGTTTGGCGATTATGTCTATGTCATCCATCAGGAAAAAAAGGATGGCAAAACTCAGGAAACCGCCGTGCAACAGGTCATCAAACCCGGCAAGCAGCGCGATGGTATGGTGGAAATACTCTCTGGATTGAAGCAAGGCGAAAAGGTCGTCACTGCCGGTCAGGTCAAACTGGTCGACGGCAGCCTTGTTACCATCGGCCACGACGCGTAAGGCTAGCTCATGAAATTTACGGATATTTTTGTTCGTCGCCCGGTACTCGCCACGGCGTTGAGTCTGGTGATTTTCCTGCTGGGTCTTCATGCCTACACCATGATGACCGTCCGTGAGTATCCGGCTCTGGTCAATACGGTAGTGACCGTCACCACGGCGTATCCCGGTGCCAGTCCCAGTACCGTGCAGAGCTTTATTACCGCACGTCTTGAAAAGGTCATCGCCAGCGCCCCGGATATCAACTACATGACCTCCAACAGTGCGGAGGGGACCTCCACCATTACGGCGTACATGAAGCTGAATTACAGTCCTAGTGCCGCAGTGGCCAACATCCAGTCCAAAGTCCAGCAGGTAACCGACCAGTTGCCTAAGGGTAGCCAATTGCCCGTGATCAACGTTACGAAGGGCGATGCGCTAGACTTGATGTATATCGCTTTTTACGGAAATCAACTCAGCCAGCAACAGATTACTGATTATTTGTTGCGTGTCGCGCAACCGCGATTCGCCTCGGTACACGGTGTCGGACAAGTCCAGATTTTGCCTGCGGGTGCGGGCAACGGGAACACCTATGCCATGCGCGTCTGGCTGAATCCGCAGAAAATGGCCGCACTCAATGTGACCGCTGCCCAGGTTTCTCAAGCGTTGACAGCCAATGATTTCATCTCGGCCGTCGGACGGACCCGGGGTAAAACCGTACAAGACACCATTGTTGCCACTACCAGCCTGCACAATGTCAGTGAATTCCGTGACCTGGTCATCAAACAGTCGGGCAACACTCTGATTCGCCTGAAAGATGTCGCCCATGTTGAACTCGGTGCACAAAATTATGATTCCCAGGCATTTTATGATGGTAAACCGGCAGCGTTCATCGGCATTCAGGAATCCCCCTCTGCCAATTCTCTGGATGTAGCCGCCGGTGTCAAAAGCTCTCTGGCAAAACTCAAAAAAAGTCTGCCACCGGGTATGCACGAAGAAATTCCTTATGACGCCAGTGCATTTATCAAGGCTTCCATCGATGAAGTATTGATGACCATTGGTATCACCCTGGCGGTGGTCGTGCTGGTTATTTTCCTCTTCCTCGGCTCATTCCGGGCAGTGGTTATTCCGGCGGTGGCCATTCCCCTGTCCATTGTTGGCGCGGGCCTGATCATGTGGTCGATGGGCTTCACCATCAATCTGCTGACCCTGCTGGCAGTGGTTCTGGCCATTGGGCTGGTGGTGGATGACGCCATTATCGTTGTAGAAAACGTGCATCGACATATTGATGAAGGCAAAAGCCCTTTTGATGCCGCCTTGCTGACCGGACGCGAACTGGGTGGTCCGATTATCGTCATGTCCACCACCTTGATTGCGGTGTTTGCGCCGATTGGCTTTATGGGTGGACTGACCGGCAGTCTGTTTGGAGAATTTGCCTTTACCCTGGTAGCAGCGGTGTTGATCTCCATGATTGTGGCTTTGACGCTGTCGCCCATGCTCTCCAGCAAGGTCTTGAAGCCCACCAAGGAACACGGTTTTGAACACTTCATCGATCAGCGCTTTGTAGGTTTAAGACGTTTTTATGATCGTATTCTGCATGGTGTCCTGAATTTTGTGCCCGTAGTCATGCTCTTTGCCATTGTCGTATTCGGCAGCATTTACTTCCTGTTCTCCACTTCCAAATCGGAACTGGCACCACAGGAAGATCAGGGCATTATTTTCAATGCCGGCACTGGTGGTCCGACTATCACCCCGGACCGACTGGCTCATTACGGCAAGCAGATTTTGAAGGTGTTCAATAACTATCCGGAAAAAAAGGCGACCTTCATGGTCACCGGAATTTCCGTCGGCAGTGGTGGTGGAACCAATAGCCTTTTTGCAGGCATGCGTTTGACCAACTGGTCTGATCGTTCGGTTACGGCCATGCAGATTCAGCCCAAATTGCAGCAGCAATTGCAAAGCGTACCTGGGCTGCAGGTGGCTTCTTTCTTACCGCCACCTTTACCAGGATCTGCGGGCGGCCTGCCGGTACAATTTGTTCTGCAGAGCCCCGGCAGCTACGACAAAATGGATCAGGTGGCAGATCAGGTCATAGCCAAGGCTTACCAGAGTGGCATGTTCTTCTATGTGACCAAGGACCTGCGCATTGACAATCCAGAACTGGTGCTGAAAATCCATCGCAATATTGCCGCCAATCTGGGTTTGACCATGGCGGAAATTGCCCAGGATCTGCAACCTTTGCTGGGCGGCAACT
>NZ_JBYCKP010000217.1:0-1460 GCF_057473445.1 Acidithiobacillus sp. TH-A36
TCCAGTTGACCCAATGGTCCGGCACAGAATTTGAGGGGATTCGGCAAAGATAATGGACTGGCGTCCGCCACACTGGCGACCAATGGCAGCCCCATCAGCATGCTGGCGAGAATTGAACGACGTAAAAATGAATAGCGATTTTTAGTGCTGTAGTGCGACATGTTGACTCCTTGGTTTGTATGAAAAAAATCAAGCCTGTTGTCAAAAAGCAAAATGCATGCCCACACAATAATTTTATTCATGGCTTTGATTTGTAGTATTTTTTTATATTTAAAATTATAACCCCCAAGAAAATTATAAGCCTGTTATGCACCACTTTGGTGCCCAACGCATTAAATTGGTGCGACAGTAAATTGCGCCCACAAAAAACCCCGGCATAAATGATGTCGGGGTTTGAGTACATAACGTCGGGGAAGTTTTCTGGTTAATTCCCGTTTAAGGTTCTTTCAATATTGGGCAGCGCCGCACCAACTCCGGCACCCACCGCACCACCCACGGCTGCACCCACCGCAGGATTGCCGGCAACAACCGTGCCCAACACGGCCCCTCCGGCAGCACCAATAGCACCACCACTGAGTGCCCGTTGGCCGGTGGGGCTCATGTTTGCACAACCACTCAGTGCAACCACACACAATGCGACCAACAACCATCCACTTTTTCTGGAGCCGCGCTCCAAAACCTCAGCATTCATTTTCACTCAACTTACTCCTGTATTTTTCTGGCTCAGTGAACCACTGGGCAGATGAAACTAATGTCTCCAGCCATCATGATCATCATCATGCCGCCAACGACCCGCCCACGGCGGTGGACCGTGATGCTCCCAAGGGCGGGGCCGGTAATAGCGAATGGGCGCTGGCTGCACATAGTACCCGGGCAACTGATAACGCACGGGCGGGGGTGGCGGCGCTGGAACATAATACACACGGCGCGGTGGCGGCGCGTAATATACTGGCGGAGGCGCGTAAACAGGTGCGGCATAATAACCGGGGTTATTCCCTAAAAACACGCTTAAACCAGGAACAGCAACGCCCAGGGACAAATCACCATCCGCCCAGGCAGGGCTGCTCAATCCGGCAAATATGCCTACAAATGCCACAAGTTGCGGTAAACGATGAAGGGGGTGCGTCCATATCTTTATCATGTGGCCTCCTTGAGCCGTCAGGCTCATCAAGATATATACGTTTGCAGATAAGCATGGAGATTCCCGAGAGCTATCTGACTAACCCATCACAACAGCAAGAAGCTTGCCAGCCCAGCACCTATATTTTTCAATCGGTTAAAAATACCCCCTGTAGCCAAACAACCACAGTAATGTACCTTAAATCGGAAACTGCTGGTTTTTTATCACGTTGCCTTGTCGCCTAAAGCTTCTTCAGGGCAATGTGTACACTGGGATCCTGTAAAACAAGCCACACCATCATGCCCAACCATAAAATCGCGGTCTACATTGAACGACAGAT
>NZ_JBYCKP010000218.1:0-10932 GCF_057473445.1 Acidithiobacillus sp. TH-A36
CTTGTGCTTCCTGCAGCAGTCGCGTGGAGCGCGCTCTGGGCAAGGTGCCCGGCGTCCTGTCGGCCAGCGTCAATCTGGCCACGGAACGGGCCATGGTCGAATATTTTCCGGATAGCACCAATCAGGATAAAGTGATTGCCGCTGTTGTTAACGCCGGTTATGAAGCGCGGGCGGTCCGTGCTGATGCCCGGGGTGAAGATCGTAAAATCTCCCAACTGCGGCTGATGCGAAAAGATTTGCTGACGGCGGTTATTTTGGCTGTACCTATTTTGTGTTTGTCCATGGGCCCCCTGCTTTTTCCGGCGTTGGGACGATGGCTGCAAGAAAATGCACCCTTTGTGCATTTTTGGGACTGGGTTCAGGCCGTGCTGGCAACGCTGGTACTGGCCGGTCCGGGGCGGCGTTTTTTTCGTCCGGGTCTGATTGCCTACCGCCATTTGTCTCCGGACATGAATTCTCTGGTGGCTACCGGTACGGGGGCCGCCTGGCTGTTCAGCATGATCGTGCTGATTTTCCCAGAGCTTTTCAGCCAGGTCGGAGGGCATGTGTATTTTGATTCGGCGGCAGTAGTTATCGCCGCCATTCTGCTTGGCAAGTATCTGGAAGAGCTGGCCAAAGGCCGGGCCTCGCAGGCGATTCGGCATCTGGTTGATCTGCAGGCCAAGGACGCAACACTGCTCAAGGATGGGCAGGAACAGCGGGTGCCACTCAACCGCATCCGCACCGGAGATCATCTCCTGGTCAGACCGGGAGAGCGTCTGCCCGTGGATGGCATCGTCCTGGAAGGAGAATCCTATATAGATGCAGCCATGCTGACCGGAGAAGCGTTGCCTGAGCATAAAAAAGCAGGTGACGCCGTCGTCGGTGCGACGATCAATGGTAACGGCAGGCTGATTATCGAAGCGACTGCGGTGGGGCAAAATACAGTCATTGCCCATATTATTCAGATGGTCGAGCAGGCCCAGGCTGGAAAGCTGCCCATCCAGGGTCTTGCTGACCGGGTGGTTCGCGTATTTACGCCTTTGGTTATTGGCATTGCGCTGCTGAGTTTTATGGTGTGGTTATGGTTGGGACCCAGCCCGGCTATTACTGTGGCGCTGTTGTCCGCTGTGGCGGTGCTGGTAGTGGCCTGTCCCTGTGCCATGGGACTTGCCACCCCGGCGGCGGTTATGGTCGGTACCGGCCGGGCTGCAGAGTTAGGTGTGTTTTTTCGCAAAGGACTGGCGTTGGAAACGCTGGCTCAGGTGAAAACGGTCTGTCTGGATAAAACCGGCACTTTGACGCGGGGTACGCCAGCCGTGTGTGAAATTGTCGCAGACGATGTCCGCCAGGTTCTGACCTTGGCTGCGTCGCTGGAAGCGGCTTCTGAGCATCCTTTGGCGCGGACCATTGTTCAGGCTGCGCGTGAACGGGAAATTTCCCTGTCTCCTGTGACGGATTTTCAGGCTGTTCCCGGCCGGGGTGTTGAGGGCGTCGTAGCCGGACAGAAAATTCTGGTCGGTACGGCGGTCTGGTTGCAGGAGAATGGCGTAGCGCAGGACGCTAAATTTTGGACTGAGCCGCAGGTGGCCCAAAGCTGGGTGTATATTGCCGGGAATGGACATCTGCTGGGGAAAATCGCCATTCAGGACAGCGTAAGACCCGAATCCTTAGCGGTCGTCCGGCAACTGCAGTCCATGGGTATGCGGGTAGCCATGATTACGGGTGACAGCCAGAGCGCAGCGCGGCATCTTGCCGAACACCTTGGAATAGAAGAGTTTTATGGAGAGGTGTTGCCTCAGGATAAGGCAAATATCGTCAAGCAGTTACAAAGCCAGGGCGGCAAAGTCGCCTTTGTGGGCGATGGCATCAATGATGCTCCGGCTCTGGCTCAGGCAGATGTGGGTCTGGCCCTGGCTTCAGGAACTGATATTGCCATGGAGACGGCTGATCTGACCTTGACCCATCGGGATCTCAGTGCATTGGTGACGGCTGTGCAGGCAGCGCGCAAAACCATGGCGACCATTCGCGGTAATTTATTCTGGGCGTTTTTTTATAATATCTTGCTGATTCCAGTGGCTGCGGGTGTGCTGATTCCCTGGGGATTTCAGCTGAATCCCATGCTGGCGGGACTGGCCATGGGAATGTCGTCAGTATTTGTGCTCAGTAACAGTTTACGTTTGAAGTGGCTGCGTCCGTGGGTGCCTGATTCAGTCTGAAAGATAAAGTCACGGCAAAGCCTCTGCGGCAACAGCCACTTTCAAGGGATCATAGAGACTCGGCACTGTAACGCACCATCATGCTGTGCTTCTCACCTGGCTGCAGTTGCAGCACATTTTCGGCGGCGTTGGCGGATTCCACGCAGAGCATCTGCCGCCAGCCATCCGGCGTGTAATCTCCCATGGCAGCAGCCTTTTCGGCCCAGGGCGTCCAGACTACTGTGGAATCGGCATGCTCCTTATGAATACGAATTCGGCGGTACATGCGCGGGTCATGGATAATGCAATCACTTTGGGTGTTGAGATAAACCCGGTCGGTCTCGGCGTTGAAGGTAATGTCACCTTCCTGCTGCTTCCGGGCGAAATCTGCGGTTTTGTCGAGATACGTACAACCATCCAGACCTTCCAGGCGCACCGAATGAATATCGCCCACGTAGAAATACGTATGGAAAGCTTCACCCAGAGTGATTGTGTCGTTTCCGGCATTATGGGTAGTCAGAGACATTTCCAGAGTTTCGGAAACGATAATTTCAAGGCTGACCGGAGTCTCATGAGGCCACTGTGCCCGGGTTTCGTTCGTGGGCTCCAGGGTCAGGGTAATCCGGGTAATGTCCTTGCTGCTTGATGAATCGCTGACGGTCCACAAGTGGGTGCGGGCAAAGCCATGGGCCGGGAACTGGCTGTTGTCGGGATGCGGACCGAACCAGGGCCAACATACCGGCACGCCGCCGCGAATGGATTTGCCGACAGCGAAGCGCGATTTTTCCGAAAGCCAGATGAGTGGATCGTACTGGGAGCGTGGTTGAAACGCTGTCAGATGAGCCCCTTGCAGGAAAACACTGGCACTGGCAGTGTTGTTGCGAATGTCCGCAAAAATCTGCCCCCCCGGACCAAAGCGAAAAAACACATGTTCGGGAATGGCGTAGCGATTCAGTGCATCAAGGGATTGCATGGTTATTCCAGGAGGTGAGGGAATTTGGCACATTCTGCTGCTGAAGGTCGCCAGCGGTCAATTGACGGATCGCGATAATGCAGCCAAAGCCGTCGGGCAGGCGTATGCTGTGTTATTCCTGAAATTCGCTGACAAGGTGACTGAGTGGCGCAAAATCCCTGGCAACGTCCGGTCAATAAAAACCTCTGGGTATTATGGAAACTGAAGCCCTTTTTGCGTTCCCGGCTGGGGCTGCTGCTGGCTTATCTGTTGGCCATGCTCTGCAGCGCTGCCGCTTCCTTGGTTTTGCCCCAGGGCGCACGCTTTATTCTCGACAAGGGGTTCCACAGTTACAGGGCATTGCTATGGATCAGCATTGCGCTATTCATATTGGGTATGTTTACGGTCGCCATGCGCGGGCTGCGGGATGGTCTGGCAACCTGGCTGGGGCAGGGGGTCGTCGCCGATTTGCGCAGCGCCGTGTTCAGTCATGCGCTGCATCTTCCCGCCATATTTTATGAGACATTCCGGACCGGTGAGGTCATTTCGCGGTTAAGCAGTGATGTCACCATTTTACGCTTTGGTTTGACGGGCGTGCTCGGGCGCAGTCTGCAAAGCGGCATCACCCTGGTCGGCGCGCTGGTGTTGATGCTGGTGACCATGCCCCAGTTACTGATCCCGGGAATGTTGGTATTGCCGTTTCTGGTGTTTGTCAATATCCGTTCAGGACGTCTGCAGCGCGGATACAGCCGCAAGGAACAGGATTATCTGGCTGATCTCAGTGCCCATACCGAAGAGTCCATCAATGGCATTCGGGTTATCCAGGCGCTTACCCTCGAACCTCAGACTGAAACCCGATATCGCCAGGATATTCATCTGTTGCTGGGACAAGTCTGGTCGCGGGTTAAAGTCCAGTCCTGGTCCACCTTTCTGACGGGAAGCCTGGTTTTTCTCGCACTCAGCGCCATGCTCTATCTGGGCGGTCTGGCGGTTCTCGAAAAGCAGGTAGGCATGGGCGTACTGGCGGCATTTCTGCTTTACGCCCTGATGGCGGCAACGTCTTTGGCCTCGTTGGGGGAGTTATGGGGCAGCATGTCGCGACTGGCGGGTGCCACTGAACGCTTGCTGGCGCTGCTGGATGAACAGCCGGAACACAGTGTCCCGGCTTTGTCAGGCGCTGTGGGCAAGGTTCCGGAACCCTCTGAGTTTTCCATCAGAAATCCGGCACGATTGACCCTGGAGCGCGTCGCCTTCCGGTATCCTTCGCGGCCGGATGTGCCTGCTATTGAAAATATTTCCCTGGATATTGAACCAGGGGAAACAGTGGCTTTTGTAGGTGCTTCCGGAGCCGGTAAAAGTACGGTGTTTTCCCTGCTCATGCGCCATTATCAACCCAGCGAAGGGCAAATTTTGCTGGATGGAACGGCCATTGATGCCATGCCCTTGCGCAGCTTGCGCCAGCAACTGGCCGTAGTCCCACAACATCCTGTCATTTTTTCCATGAGTATTGCGGATAACATTTTGATGGCGCGTCCTGATGCCAATGAGGCAGCTTTACTGGCTGCCGTTCAGGCTGCTCGGGTGGATGAATTTTCTGACCGACTGGAAGACAAACTGAAAACCCATGTTGGCGAAAAAGGCGTAACTTTATCTGGAGGGCAACGCCAACGCATTGCCATTGCCCGGGCGATTCTGAGAAACCCTCGTGTACTGATTCTGGATGAGGCCACCAGCGCCCTGGATGCGGAAAATGAGCGGCTCATTCAGGAGGCACTGGCTAATTTGACCGCACAGCGGACCACCCTGGTGGCAGCGCATCGTTTGGCCACTATTGTTCATGCTGCACGCATTGCCGTGCTTGATCAGGGCCGACTCATTGCTATTGGCAGTCATGAAGCGCTGCTGAAAAGTTGTCCCACTTACCGGCAATTTGCTGAATTGCAGCGCCTGCACGAACAATCTCCGGAATTATCCACCCTGGAAAAAATACGCGCCTGAAGAAAAACAGAACTATAGTCAAAGCTGGCGGTCTGAACTTGGGTAATTATTTTTTGAAAAACCGAATGTGGCCGATAAATAGGGTGGGAGGCCCTCCATGAGCACAGATTTTGACCAAAGTACTGCCTGGATCAGGCGCGCGCAAGACGACATGAAGGCTTTTGTAGAAGGATTGGCGGCAAGACTGGAGGGAGATATGCCCGGCCTGGTTGAAGTAGAAAGAAAAAAAGACGGTTTTTTTGCCAAGACCAGCCATGTCCATGCCATTACTGTTCACACCAACAATAACGATTATTTACTGACTCATGAAGGTGCGCATATCAGCACGGTTCGTGCCAAAACCGTGCGTGGCGTGGTGCTTAAACATGAGGATTTACCACTCGCCACATGGCTGGAAAGCCTGGTGAAAGACCTCGGTGATTTGTCCGGGGAAATGCAGGGAGCCAGCAATACATTGCACGATTTTCTCATGGGGTAACGGCAAGGAGCTACTATGTCCATTTGGGACAAGATCAAACACGGTATTGAGGAAGTCGCCCAGGACGCGCAGCGAGCGGCCGAAAATCTGGGTCATAACGTGAGCCAGGGCGTCCGTTCACAAACCCCTGAAGAAATGCAGCGATATTCTGAATGGGAACAGGCCTTGCAGCAACGCCGCCTGCCCAATTTTGTTCAAAATCGCCTGTTCGCGACCAGTCAGGGGCATCTTCCCTGGATCAGTACGGCCACTGCCGCAGAACTTCTTTTGCAACGCAGTCACGGGGTTCAGCCTATCGGTATGGTAACCGGAAACTGTTGGTATCACTTTGGTTATTCCTGGACCCAGGGACACTACGATGGCTGGCACACGGCGGTAGAGCGTATGCGCCTTGAAGCCATCGCTCTGGGAGCCAATGCGATTGTCGATGTGCGCATGAAAGTGCGGCATGGGGAAGGTGAGGATATGGATTATGGGGTGACCGGCACCGCAATCCGGCTAACCGGAATTCCCCCTGCCACCGCGCCCGTTATCGCCACGGTGTCGGCCCTGGAATTTGTCCGTTTGCTGGAAGATGGCGTGGTTCCTGTAGGTATTGCCATTGGCGCCAATTTTGACTGGTATATGCCCTGGATGGGTACTGTCGCTGATCAGGCTTCCCAGCAGGCACCTTTTGCGGCGCGGTACTGGAACATGGAAATTACCGACCTTTCTACTTTTCAGGAAAATGTCCGGCGCCGGGCGCTTTATGATTTGCGCGAAGATGGCCGCAAGATGGCTGCCGGCGTTCTTGGACACACCAGTTATACCCAAATGTTTCGGGTACCTGCCGATCAGGACAACCCCGAACGTTTTCTTTGTCGCCACATCAGTATTGGTACCGCCATCAGTTATCTGCCAAAAAACCCGCCGCAACATGAACTGCTTGCCATGATATCACTGGCTGATCACCCCCTGACCAGTGCTACTGACTCCAAAAAGGATTTGATATGACCGATAGTACAGAACATCTCGCTCCCCATGCCGTAGAACGTCTGAAAGGACTGCGTTCGCAGGGCAGTCACGAAGGTATATTTACTTCGGATTTGTCCGTCAATGAATTTGTGATGGTCCGCAAGGCCAATTTTGAGCCCTTGGGTCTGGTGGTCGGCTCGTGTATTTATCATATGGGAATCCAGTATGGAAACTGGAATCAAAACATGGAAATGGATGTGCTTTCCCAGGCCATGTATCAGGCCCGTGAGCTGGCTATCAGTCGCATGGAGCAGGAATCCATTTTACTGCAGGCCGACGGTATTGTGGGTGTGCGTCTGGAAGTGAAGCGTATGGAATGGGATCAGGACATTCTCGAATTCATGGCGATTGGTACGGCCATCGCCCACCGCAGTGGCGCGTCAGGCTTCAAGGGGGTGGGTGGCAAGCCCTTTACCAGTGATCTGAGTGGTCAGGACTTCTGGATGTTGTTGCAGGCGGGTTACCGCCCCATGGAAATGGTCATGGGTTCCTGTGTGTATCATGTGGCGCATCAAGGAATGCTGAAATCCATGGGAAATGTGGGTCGCAATACGGAAATGGAACAATTTACCCAGGCCATGTATGACGCCCGGGAACTGGCCATGGAACGTATGCAGCATGAGGCGCAGGAAGCCCAGGCGGATGGCATTACCGGCGTTCAGCTTCATGAAGGCAGCCACAACTGGAAACCCCATATCATCGAATTTTTTGCCGTCGGTACCGCCGTGAAAGCCATGGAAAATGCTGATGCTCTGGTTGATGGCCTGAGCCCGCAACTGGTTATTCCGGTCAACGATTAAAGCGCGAGTCATTCGCAAGGAGAATATTCAATGTCATTATTTAAGCATGCCTCAGAAATATTGCAGGGCAAGATCAATCATTTTTTGAATAATGCGGAAGATCCTGCCGAAACCCTGGACTTATCGTATGAAAAAATGATCACTAACCTGCAGGAAACCAAGCGCCATCTGGCCGATGTGGTTACCGAAAAAGTGTCGCTGGAAAGTCAGATGGCACAAGCGCAAAAAGCCGCTGACAAGGCCGACGCAGATGCCAAGATGGCTCTGGGTGCCAACCGTGAAGACCTGGCCCGCGCCGAGTTGGCCGAAAAGCAGTCCGAATTGCAAAAACTGGCCAGTCTCAAGGAAGCGCATGATGCAGTAGCGGCTCAGTCACAGAAGCTGCAGGAATACGAACAGAAGCTGCAGGATCATATCGAACAGTTCCGTACCCAGAAAGAAGTGACCAAAAGCGAAATGATGGCCGCCAAGGCTGAGGTCCAGGCTGGAGAATCATTAAGTGGTATCGGCAAGGGTATGGATGACGCCGGTGAGGCCATGCGTCGCGCCCAGGACCGCACCGCCCAAATGGAGTCCAAGGCAACTGCCATGGATGGCTTGATTGAGTCGGGTGCCCTCAGTGATCCCCTCGATACCCGCAGTCAAACTGATAAGGAATTGGATAAAGTGCGCGCCAGTAGTGGTGTTGATGATGATCTCGCCCGTCTGAAGGCAGAAATGGCCAAAGAAAAGGCCGGAGGGGCATCCGGAGACAGTTCGGGAAACCCCTGATCATTCGTGGCTGCTGCTGTCGCAACATATTGACCCCGGCCAGTGCAGTCGCTATATTACGCCCTCGTTGCGCTCGTAGCTCAGCTGGATAGAGCAACTGGCTACGAACCAGTAGGTCGGGAGTTCGACTCTCTCCGAGCGCACCAATAAAATCAAGGGTTTAGACTTAGGTCTAAGCCCTTTTTCTTTGCCTGATTGAATTTGCAGCGTAATTGTTAATCCGCGTCATTCGTTTGCCATCTGTCAGCATCAGGTATTTACCGCACCATATTGCGACTAAGAACTAATAAAATCACTATCTCGCTATTTATTGCGAGTTGACTAAAGTAGTTTATTGGTCTACGAATATCGCAATAACTGACGATATACAGCGGTTCAACCGGAATATTCGCGATAGATTACGACTATGAAAATCACTGGTCTACACGCCGATGTAGCCGTGCTGGCCGAGCTGGGCGCACGGATTGCTGGCCGTCGGGTTGAATTGCAGTTGACCCAGGCAGCGGTGGCCGAACAGGCGGGTGTCGCCAAGCGCACCCTCGAGCGCATGGAGGCTGGGCAAATTTTGCGGCTGCAGACAGGGGGATGCGCTGGGGGATATTCTGCGCGTGAACACATCCGCCGGTGGCGCGCGGGCGAAGGCGGTCATCGCATGGAACCCGAAAACCAATGAAGTGCGCTCGGACTAGGTCAAGGCCGGCAAGGGATTTGAATACTGGCTGCTGAAATTTGATGGTGTCAGTGGCAACAAGGACAAGGAACTGGAAGACCCGCAAGGCTACGGGGTGATTGAGTATGCGCATTACCTGATGGCGCTTGAATGCGGCATCAATATCAGTGAATGCCGGCTGTTCAAGGAGAATGGCCGGTCGCATTTCATGACACGTCGCTTTGATCGTTTGGCTGCCGGCGAGAAACTTTACATGCAGTCGCTCTGTGCCCTGGCGCACTATGATTTCAATATGGCGGGTGCCTACAGCTACGAGCAGGCGTTGTTGGTGATGCGGCAACTGCAGTTGCCGATGCAGGCCATCGAGCAACTGTTTCTGCGCATGGTATTCAATATCGTGGCCCGCAATCAGGATGACCGCGTGAAGAATATTGCCTTCCTGATGAACAAGGCCGGTGAGTGGTCGTTGTCGCCGGCCTTTGATATGACCTACAGCTTTAATCCTGCGGGCGCGTGGACGCCAAGCCATCAGATAACGATGAATGGAAAACGCGACCATTTCACGCTGGAGGACTTCAACGCCTGCGCAAAGACCGCTTCGATGAAACGGGGGCGCGCTGCGAAAATCGTTGCCGAGGTGCAGGCGACGGTATCGAAATGGGGGTCGTTTGCAGAAAAGGCCGGCGTGCCTGATAGCGTGCGCGAATGAATCCAGCGCACCTTGAATCTGAAGCCCTATTTATGAAACCGGGCCAACACAAAACCGTCCGGGCCCGAATCCTCGGCTATGCCGAGGCCATCGGCCGGACGATTGTGCCCCGCGAGGAAGCCGAGCAGCGGCGCGGCTTTGATCCGGATGTACCTCTCGCCGACCGCGCCAAGAACCGTTTGCTCTTCTTCGATAACCTGCTCGACACCAAGCTGCGGGAATTCAACCCGCCGCCGGGTTACGTATATTCACCAAAAACGCTGACTTTGCATTAAGTAAGCCCGATAGTGCCTCAGTATCATTAAGCTTTTCAGTCTGGGCATTGTGATTTTCTTTGACTATCAGGCTTCCGTTGCTATCGCGGGTCACTTTCAGTATCCCACCGGCTTTTTGGATGCCAGATATTGCCAAAGGGTTGGCCAAGTCCACGGTTTAAGGATCAACCGTCCGAGATCCCGCTTGATAAGACACGCTTCCGGTCATGATGGCGTGCGTTTTTTGCAATATTTGTACTTCTTTCCACAGAGCTTCAGGGCTGGGTCCGACTGTATGCGCCGCCCAAGCCATAGAAGAAAAACAACCGCTTATGGTGAGTAATATAACAATATTAAGTTTTGGCATGACACGGCTCCTGACTCAACCCGGAGTCTCCACGAAATGTCATGACGAGGAGACGTTTGCTTTAAATCTAAAGCTTCTTAGAAATTATAGCGGTTATTCCGGACCTGTATGTAAAACGGTGATCGTGTTTATTCTGGTCACCAGTTAGCCAGAATTTGCGTGTCGATATCCCAAGGGCACGGCTCTGGAAAGGTGAAGAGCGGTAGATCGGTTTCAAAAGCCGCCTCGTCTGTGGCATTACTTACAAGCGTCCGGCATCATTTCAGGAATCAGCCTCTTGAGGCTTGGTGAATCCTTGAGGAGATACTTGAGATCAAGCCGTTGATTTTTTATGGTGGTCGCCCAGCTTTTGCTCTGTTTTTGAGGTTGCCATTTTATCAAGCGCATAGGCAAGACCCGTAGATGGCAATAAGATTGGACGAAGAGCAGAAAGTGGACTTGAAGTCACCGTCACAATTTTGATTGATCAGCGGCGTTCAATGAAGGATATTGAAAATGACCATGAATAATCCATCAGTTGATAGTTGGTATCGGTTTTGAACTCAATGCTTTCCAGTTCTACACTCAGGGCTTGGGGGCAGTCTGAATTTCTGTACCTGTTGCGCGCCGATTTACTGGCACAGGACGTTCTGTTTGCGCCCTTACAAAGTGCTTTAGAGCATGGCAGCTATGCACTACTGGATGATGTCACGCTCATGGAGCTGAATCGCCGCGAAAATAACCAGTTACTCTGCATGGATTT
>NZ_JBYCKP010000219.1:0-3647 GCF_057473445.1 Acidithiobacillus sp. TH-A36
GGCGTAAAATCGGGGTCTGACGCAAACAGGGCAGCAGTTTTGCCATAGGCAGAGGCGTATTGATTTCTGCATACAGAGGCGATGCAAGTGCCGTATCGAGATTGCCAATAGAAACCTGCGCCTCCCGCACCGGAATGCCGGAAATATCCCCGTGACTGCGAACGGTCAATGCATTTCCAGTCCACAGCAAACGGGCATCCAGATGCTCCGCATCGGGCCAGCGTGCTGCGTAATGCAAATGCACATTGTGAAAATACGCCTGCAGATTCAGATGGTCATGATTGTGGTTTTGGGGCAAATGCTGCCAGGGGCCTCGCCAACGCAAATCTGCCTTGTCCAGAGTGCCACTGAGAAAGGCCCTGGAAAGCCAGCGCTGCAATGCCGGTGAAATTCCCTGCTTCGGCAGAAAAGTGTTGATGTCGCGTACCGGCAGGTGCTGCAGTCGGGCTCGCAAATGCAATTGCTGTGGACCAATGCTGGCAGTTAACTGCAAATCTCCAGGACCATGAACACATAATGGATCGGCCTGCAAAGACCAGTGCTGAGCATTCCAGCGACCGGAAATATTTCCCGAAACTTTTTGTAAAAACCAGGAATGGGCAAAATAACGCGGCCAAAATACCTTCAGTTGTCGGCTTTGCAAGTGCAGGCTGAATTGTTGCGGCTGAAAATCAAGATGGCCGATCAAACCGTCCAGGCGTGGGGCCTTGCCCAGAGCGGGAATATCCAGATCATCCAGCCGGGTTTGTAGTTGCCAGCCCAGCTTTTGGGAGTTCCGGATTTTTGCAAAATGTACCTGCAGGTCCCGCAAACTTCCGTGCCAGGATGATTGGCGCCAGTTTTGCCAGTGCGCTGGTAATAAAGGGCCGGCGATGTCCATAACCAGCTGAACGGGCAAGCGTTTGGCACTGAAATCACCCTGCAATCGCCCCTGCCAGTGGAGACGCAAGCGGGCGGACAAGGGCTGCGCGCTGATCCCGCTGATTTGTGAAATCACAAGCTGCCCCGAGTGGGCAAGCCCTTGCCAGCCGATATTCCCTTCCACCCTGGTCGATTTACGCCCTGAAAAACCCGGATGTTTCCATTGAAAATGGCCGTCCAAAGCGCTGGGTAAGCCACCCTGCCAGACCAGACTACCCTCTGCACTCAGCAGCCCCTGCGGCGCAGGGAAACGGCCATCCAGCTCATGCAACCAGGCCAAGGGCAGGCCATGTAGCGCCCATTGCCCATTTCCTGCCGCGCCCGTGTACTCCAGACTGCCGCCTTGTGCCCAGTCGAGGTGAACCTGCATGTCCGGTCGTAAGCCGCCTGTACTGAGCCACTGCAAATGCAAGTCTGTTGAATGATTATTGTCTGGCAATTCAATCAAAAAATGTTGGATTTGCAGGCGTGCTGGATCCAGCTTGAGATTAAAATGACTGTTGGATTGACCCGATTTCAGTCCGGCCAACTGCCAATGCCCCTGGGCATTTTTGAGGAGTTTTACAGAACCACTGGTCACATCCAGTTTTCTGACCAGCAGGTCGCCCGCGAACAATGGCAAGACAAAAAACCGCAAGTCCACATCATTCAGAGACAAATCCGGATGGGCAGCAGACCCGATCAGTAAATGTTGAAATTGCACAGTGGGTCCACCCTTCCATCCGGTCCGGAGGGCACTCAGTTGCACGGGTTCGGAGAAATGCTCTACCAGGGTGCTGCGCAGATAATCCCGGAGCAGTTCCGGCCTGTAGATAAAAAGCAGATAGGCGGCGAGTACCAGCAGCAGTGCAGCCGCGACCAGCACTGCCGAAATCCGGGCGAACCCAACAGCCAACCTGCGCAGAGACTGTCGCAGTCCTGCCTGATGCGGGGCACCAGCATGGGCATCAGCCATGATGCCCGGTCGATCTCATTAAAAATACTGAGGAAATACGCGAAGTTCCTGAATAGCACAAGAAAATGTAAGAGGATTACATGGGTCGTATCATAATCATCTTCAGGTACACTGTGAACATGTATGCCCTGCCAAGGAAAAGCCCCATGTCCCGGAGACCTGTGCCTGAAAACCCGATGGATGAGAGCCCAAAATCCATGCCCCCGAAAACCGGGACGAGCTTACCCACCCAGATCACCGAAATTCTCCGGCAAATGCCTGTAGACAGGGAAGCCATAGAAGAAATGGTCACGGTCATCTGGGCAACGTTTTCGGAAACCCAACGCAACAAGCTGCTGGATAATGGTGCAGGTTTTTTCCGGCATTGCTTGCAGGTTGCCTGCGCCAGCCCCTTTCTGCGCCAATATCTGCAGTGTCATCCCCAGCATCTGCTCCGGTTGGCCAAGGGAGAAATCACCCCGCTTCCCGACTTGAAGGATCTCAGCCCTGAAGCCTTCAATACGGCACTACGGCGCTATCGGAATGCACGGATGATTGAAATCATCTGGCGGGATCGCATGGCGGGTGAGCAGATGCCGGAAACCGTAGCGGCTGTCAGCGCGCTAGCCGAAGTCTGTCTACAGCAGGCCTGCACATACGGCCAGGCATTATTGGAACAATCCTATGGATGTCCCGGGAACGATGCCGGAGAGGCGGTTGCTTTCGCGGTCATCGGCATGGGCAAACTCGGTGGAAAAGAGCTGAATTTGTCCTCGGATATCGACCTCATTTTCTGCTTTGGCGAAAATGGCAGCAGTAATGGTCCCCGTTCCCTGGAAAACAGTGAATACTTCAGCCGTTTGGGGCGCTGGCTGATTCAGGCGCTGGATCAACCCGGCGCCGAAGGTTTCTGCTTTCGCGTAGACATGCGTCTGCGTCCTTTCGGGGATGCCGGCCCCCTCTGCATCAGTGCTGCCGCCATGGAGCACTATTATCAGGTCCATGGGCGGGGCTGGGAGCGTTACGCTTTCATCAAGGCCCGACCCGTAGCGGGTAACCTGGATTTTGGTGCAAAAGTGCTGGAAATGCTGAGGCCTTTTGTTTACCGCCGCTATCTGGACTTTACCGCCCTGCAGGGACTCCGTGAGGTCAAGGCCCTGATGGATGCCGAGCAGGGCGAAAGCAGTCATGACATTAAAAAAGGACAAGGCGGGATTCGCGAAATCGAATTTATCTGTCAATCGCTCCAGATCATCCATGGGGGGCGTACCCCTCAACTACGCAATACCAACACCCTCAACACGCTGGATATTCTCCACGAACTGAATCTACTGCCAACATCCGATTTTCTGTTATTGGGCAAGGCCTACTGTTTTTTTCGTAATACCGAGCACTGCCTGCAAATGGTCCAGGACCAGCAAACCCAGCAACTTCCCCGCAATGAGAGCGAATGGCAGCGACTGGCTTGCGCCATGCACCATGAGGATGTGGATAGTTTTCGAATGGATCTGGACTGTTTGCGTCAGCAAGTGCATCAGATTTTTTTACAAACGCTGGCTCCGCAAACTGCGCCTTCCAGCAATACCCCGGAACAGGGGCGACAACTCTGGCTGCATGCCCAAAACCATACTCTGGACATGCTCCCTGAAGATCTTTTCCAGCAACTGCATTTTCCAAACCCGACAGAAAGCTGGTCACGACTCTGGCGCTTTGCCCATAGTCGGGATGTCTCTTTGCGGCTATCCACTGAAGGACGCCAGCGTCTGGATAATTTGCTGCCGCAGATACTGGA
>NZ_JBYCKP010000220.1:0-2183 GCF_057473445.1 Acidithiobacillus sp. TH-A36
GCCTTCAGTGATGGTGTCATTGCCATCATCATCACCATCATGGTCATCGAAATGAAGGTCCCTCACGGGGAAAATATGGCAGCACTTTTACCCGTGCTGCCCGTATTTCTCAGCTACATAATGAGCTTCATTTACGTCGGTATTTACTGGAACAACCATCACAACATGCTGCAAGCCAGTGGGAAAATCACCGGCAGCATTCTCTGGGCCAATTTGCATCTGCTGTTCTGGTTATCACTTTTTCCCTTCGTCACCAGCTGGATGGGTGAAAACCATTTCGCCACAGCACCTACAGAATTATACGGCGTGGTCCTTTTCATGGCTGCCATTGCCTATTTCATCCTTCAGCAGCGCATTATCGCAGCCGGAGCACCGACCCTGCGGCGCGCCATTGGTCGGGACTGGAAAGGAAAGGTCTCGCCCATCTTCTATTTCATAGGCATTATTTCCGCTCAATGGTCACCCACAGGCGCCAAACTTATTTATCTGGGACTCGCCTTTTTATGGTTGATTCCAGATCGCCGCATCGAAAATCTTCTTGTCGACAGCAAAGAATGATCATCATTGTTCCATCTGCCCAAACCGGCCACTTCTGAAATCTGCAATGGCCTGTTGAATTTCCGCTTCCGTGTTCATGACAAACGGGCCATATCCGACAATAGGCTCATCCAGCGGTTCGCCACTGAGCAGCAAAAGCACCGCATCACTGTGGGCTTCAATGGAAAAATCCCGGGCCGCAGCATCCAGCACCAGCATCTGCGCGGCCCTTAGCACATTTTCACCGTTCACCGTCAATTCTCCTTGCAACAGCACCAGCGCCACATTCCATCCTTCGGGCAGTGTCCATTGACTGCGCCCCCCGGCCTGCAGGCGAATATCCCAGACCTGTAGCGGCGAAAAAGTATGGGCCGGGCCTTTTTCTCCGGCATATTCACCCGCAATCACCCGTAATGATCCAGCCTGTTCCGGCAAAGCTACTTGCGGAATATCTCCATCCACAATGGTCTGATAAGCAGGCGTCGTCATTTTGTTTCGCGCCGGAAGATTCACCCAGAGCTGCACCATCTCCAGCTCGCCCCCGGCTGCCGTGAAGGCTGGCGAATGGAATTCCTCATGCAAAATTCCTGAGCCCGCAGTCATCCACTGCACATCGCCGGGGCCGATTATTCCACCACGACCGGTTGAATCCTTGTGGGCGACCTCGCCCTTATAAACAATGGTGACCGTCTCAAAACCCCGATGGGGATGGGTACCTACGCCACGCGGCTGTTGGCTGGGAGTAAAATGCATAGGCCCGGCATGATCCAGCAGCAGAAAAGGACTCAACATTTTGCCGTGTTGATGATAAGAAAGCATCGAACTGACCGGAAAGCCATCTCCGACCCAATGGGAAGGCGGTGCATCATAAATACCCAATACTTTTTTCATGCCGATCTCCTTGAAAAGCGTCCATACTGGCTACGCTGTTAATATAGATATTGATCCAAAACATGAGTAGTGGCCAAATTCGCTTGTCAGCGTCTCATATATAGGACAATGCATCCATGGAAGACCTGAACGACCTCTATTATTATGTCCAGGCAGTAGAGCATGGCGGTTTCGCTCCGGCGGCACGTGCCATCAACCTGCCGAAATCCAAACTCAGCCGGCGCGTCGCCGGGCTGGAAGAGCGCCTGGGTGTACGCCTGATCCAACGCTCTACGCGCCATTTCACCGTGACGGAAATCGGGCAAATCTACTATACCCACTGTAAAGCCATGCTGGTGGAAGCCGAAGGGGCTCAGGAGGCCATTGATTCCGTCAGGGCGGAACCCGCAGGCGTATTGCGGCTCACCTGTCCGGTAGCCCTGCTGCATTTGCAGGTCAGCACCATGCTCGCGGATTTCATGGCGCAGTATCCTCGGGTCACCTTACTGCTCGAAGCCAGCAACCGGCGGGTAGATTTACTGGGTGAAGGCGTGGATGTCGCCATCCGGGTCAGACCACCGCCATTGCCTGATAGTGAACTCATCCAGCGCATTCTGGCCGAGCGCAGTCAATGCCTGGTGGCCAGCCCCACCCTGGGGCTTCAGCCAGGACGCATCCGGCAACCCGACGATCTGGTAAAATTACCGAGCATGGGTCTGGGAAGCCTCCAGCAAAATCATCATTGGGAGTTGTCCGGACCGCAAAATGCCGTCGTC
>NZ_JBYCKP010000221.1:0-2878 GCF_057473445.1 Acidithiobacillus sp. TH-A36
AAAAAAAAGCCCGGCAACAAGCCGGGCGTAAGCATTTCATCCATAACAGCAGTACTCATCTACCACTACTACTAACAACAACCACAGAACTACATACAACGTGAAACCAGAAAGACTTAGAGACTACCCAGCAGGCCGCCCAAAAGACCGGTGCTGCCGCCAACCAGACCCGTTACCGTGCCGGTCACAGGAGCCAAGGCACCCACTGTACCGGACAGAAGGGTGGGCACATCGGTGGTCACCGCTGCCAGAGCATTACCCACATTGTCCACCACATTGTTCAGCAATCCTTCGACACCGCCCAGCGTTGCTCCAGCAACAAGGGTGGTTTCACCCAAAACCGTACCAACGTCTCCGGTTACGCTTCCCAGCAAACCTTCCACCCCGGTCAAGGTACCGCCCAGCGTGCTATCCAAAGTACCCACCAAACCAGTGACTGTACTTCCCAATCCGGAAACCAGGTCTCCGGTGCTGGAGGATGCAGAACTGCTACCACCCAGAAGCCCACCAAGCAAACCACTCAGAAGACCACCAATATTCAATAGTGACATAGTCAAATTTCTCCTTTGAATGTAATGTTTAGAACTCACTTCATGGTTACAAGCATGCATTAACTGGCAGCACACTACTCGAAACATAAAAGCAATCTGCATGCCACATTTTGATTATCCCGGTAACATTTTATAATACTTTGTTTTAAATTAAGTAAATCAAATTACAGAACTCTTTAAATCCCTGACCCGCAAACATGCGTAACACTTTGGGCGCCCATGCCTACCCGTAACGTTACCTTGTGTTACCCATTACCGGGCACCTCAAATTTCCCATTTTGGGTGGACAGACAGACAAATAAGCAAATCCGTTACATTTTGTCACTTCATCATCCCCGACATACAAGATCAGCGGAAATGACGCGCAATGACTTTCATGAAGATAAATAACAATGCAACAACAGGCACAAAGTTTGCTTGAATTTTCACCAAAATCTAGATTTTTTTCCTTGTTCACTGTTCGGGAAATCACAGAGGTACATCAGATATGGCTGTTCACATCGCCTGGCTTTCCTCCCTGATGCCGGGACACGGTAGCAACCAGATGCTTGACTGGGATTTTTTTTTACTGGGTCTGGCCATTGCCCTTCTTTTATATTTTCTGCCGAGCTTCAAGGCATGGCACCGCTGCCATGGTAAATACCGATGGTGCCTGAAACTGTTTTTCATCAACCTGTTCCTGGGCTGGACCATCATCGGATGGTGGTACGTATGGAATCGCGCCAACTGGTCAGGTCCAATTATTTTTGCGGGACGCTGCAAGCACCGGCCACAGCCCGCCCCACACAAAGCGTTGCGGCGCTTCCATCACTGAGGAATAGAATGACCCCCAAAAATTATACGCTGACCCTGTTTGTTTTGATGGGAACCCTTGGCCTGGCATCTCCTGCAGCCTGGGCGATGACCAGCGCGCAGGCCCATGCCCTGTGTCTTCAGGCCCATGCCGGAAACACCGCCGCATTGTCCGATCTGACTTTGGCGGCCCAAAAAGGCAACCGCTCAGCAGAAAACTGGCTGGGCGTTTTTTATGGACTCGGACATCAATACGCCAAAGCCGTGCCCTGGTCCCGTAAAGCCGCCCTGCAGGGCGATCCGCTTGCCGAATTTGTCATGGGCAGCGTCTATTATTACGGCAACGGCGTCGCCAAAAGCCCCCGTAAAGCCGTTTATTGGTACCAACTCGCCGTTGACCAGGGTTTTCAGCAAGCCGAAGGCATGCTGAAACAGGCTCAGGAAAAACTGAAAGCAACAGCGGCCCATAGCACTTCCCCTGCACCGGCCAGTTCCGCTCCGGCCAGTCCCGCTGCGACGGATTCCGCCCCGGCCAACCCGCCGGTTCCTGCAGTTATCCGGCACACAAACACCCAAACAGCTCAAACACCAGCCCGGGAACCCTCATCTACCCTCACTGTAGCCCAACGCATCCCAGCCCCGAAAACCCAGCCGCTCAGCCCCTCAGCAGAAAACCAGCGGGGTTACGCCTATTACAGCGGGCAAGGGAAGCCTCAAAACTACGCCAAAGCTGTCTACTGGTTCAGAAAAGCCGCCCTTCAAGGCAACGCCAGCGCCGAAAATAATCTGGGGGTTGCCTACAATCATGGCCAGGGCGTCCCCAAAAACCTCGCGAAGGCCTTTTACTGGTATCAGAAAGCGGCACAGCAGGGTAATCCCAGTGGCGAAACCAATCTGGGCGTCGCCTACTACGAAGGTGACGGCACCCCAAGCGACACCCCAAACGCCCTGCACTGGTGGCAACTGGCTGCCGACCAGGGAGATCATCGGGCGCAGAGCTATCTCAGCGTGGTGCATTTAACCTCCCATCCGACCACGCCTTAAAAACGATCCAGCATCCGGGGGTATGGCTCCGGGTTGAGCCTGTCTGCCAAAAGAGGTGAAACTATGACCAGTTTTGTTTATTCTCGGTTACTAAAATTACCCATGACAAGCCCCATTCGGAGAAAAAATGTCTTTTGCCCCGCCGCAGAAAACCCGAAGTCCCGGTCAGATATTCCTGGGCGGCGAGCCCATGGTCATCCACTGCAATCACTACAACCGGTTTTTGCAGATGGTGGTGGAAGGCTGCCAGTCGGTAGACGGTGTAGGTCTGCAACTCGAAGCCGCGCAGGAAGTCGTCTACCGACAGCTTTCCGGACAGTTTGCCGCACAACCCCTCAATACGGCCCAGGAGCGCCTGCGCTGGGCGGCAGAACAATATGCCTATTGTGGTTTTGGGCATCTGAACATGGGCAACCTGCCAGATAGTCCGCCCGCAGAATGGATCGTGCGTGAGGATTATTCGCATTATGCCAATGCCCTGCTGCTGAATC
>NZ_JBYCKP010000222.1:0-7999 GCF_057473445.1 Acidithiobacillus sp. TH-A36
ACCAGTGAGCCCTGGGTCAAAAGCCAGCTGTTTGCCGGCATGGATGTGTTGCTGGAGATAGACTGGCAGGGCGCGCGTCAGGTCCGTGAACGTTTACCCGGACAGGCGGTCAGCATTTTTATTCTGCCGCCTTCACTGGACACGCTGGAAACCCGTTTGCGGGGGCGCGCCCAGGATTCGGATGAAGTCATTGCGCGGCGCGTGGCGGCAGCCCGTGAAGAGTTGCTGCATTATGACGAATTTGATTATCTGGTGGTGAATGACCAGTTTGAAACGGCGCTGGCAGATTTACGCAGCATTGTACACGCGGAACATCTGCGTCTGGGTAGCCAACAGCACGCCCAGCATCAGCGTCTGAAACATCTTTTGGGTATGATTCATTAACTCTGGAATAAGGTAAGTAGAAATGGCGAGAGTAACTGTTGAGGATTGTCTGGAAAATGTCACCAATCGTTTTGAACTGACCCTGGTGGCGGCGCGTCGTGCCCGGCAGCTGGCTTCTGGAGCTATAGCCGGAGTGGAAGCGGGACGGGACAAGAATACCGTAGTGGCCCTTCGCGAAGTGGCGGCAGGCTTGGTAACCCGTTCCATTCTGGATGAGCAGATGCCGCCCCCCATGCCCAATTTTCCGGGCGCAGCGGGTCGCGATTTAGCGGGAGCAGAGGATGCCTCGGGCGTCTGAATCGGCGGAAGCGGTTTCCGTCCCGGTATTGCCTTTGGCATCCGGGGTTGGTGAAGTATTGCGGCTACCACCGGTTAAGCCGGCACTGGATGATCCCTGTGCGCCTTTGCGGGCGTTATTGCAGCAGTACATGACTCCAGAAGAAGTGGCTCGGGTCCGGGAAGCCTATGAACTGGCACTGGCAGCGCATGGCGAGCAAACCCGTCGCAGTGGTGAGCCCTATATCCATCATCCGGTAGCGGTGGCCTGTATCCTGGCGGAATTGCAGCTGGATATATTTACCGTGCAGGCGGCCTTGCTGCATGATGTCATTGAAGATTGTGGCATCAGCAAGGAAGGTCTCGGCGAGCGTTTTGGCCCGGAAGTCGCGGAAATGGTCGATGGCGTCAGCAAGCTCGGTCAGGTCCGTTTCGAAACCCGGGAAGAAGCCCAGGCCGAAAACTTCCGCAAAATGTTTCTGGCCATGTCCCGGGATATTCGGGTAGTGCTGATCAAGCTGGCCGATCGTCTGCACAACATGCGGACGATGGGAGTCATGACCCCGGAAAAAAGACGGCGCATTTCCCGTGAAACCCTCGATATTTATGCCCCGATTGCCCAGCGTCTGGGTATTCATGCCATTCGTATTGAGCTCGAAGAACTGGCCTTTTCCCATCTTTACCCCAAGCGCTGGCATACGCTCAACGAAGCCGTCAAGGCGGCTCGTGGCCATCGCAAGGAAGCCGTCCAGAAAATCGAACAAGCTTTGCTGGACCGTCTGCATCAGGAGGGTTTTGAGGCTCAGGTCAGCGGCCGTGAGAAGCATGTTTACAGCATTTACAGCAAGATGCAAAAAAAAGGGATGGCTTTTAGTTCCATTCTGGATTTGCACGCCTTTCGGGTGATTGTGACGGATGTGGACACCTGCTATCGCGTGTTGGGCATCATTCACAGCTTATATCGACCGATTCCCGGGCGCTTCAAGGACTATATTGCAATTCCCAAGTCCAACGGCTATCAGTCTCTACACACGGTGTTGCTGGGGCCTTTCGGGCACCCTGTAGAAGTCCAGATTCGTACGGAAGATATGCACCGGGTGGCGGAAGCCGGTGTGGCTGCCCACTGGCTTTACAAAACCGGGATGAATCATGCTCATGCCGAAACCCAGGCCCGGGCCTGGCTGCAGCGTTTGCTGGAGTTGCAGACCCAGGGCGGCGACTCTCAGGAGTTCCTCGAAAGTGTCAAGCTCGATCTTTTTCCTGATGAGGTGTATGTATTTACGCCCAAAGGAAAAATTCTCAGCCTGCCGCGTGGCGCCACGGCCGTTGATTTTGCCTATGCCGTACATACGGATATTGGGAATCAGGCAGTGGCAGCCCGTGTCAATGATATGTATGTGCCCCTGCGCAGTCCTCTGAACAATGGCGACAAGGTGGATATTGTCACTGCCACTTCGGCGCATCCGCAGCCTGGCTGGCTGGACGTGGTGGTTACTGCCAAGGCCCGAAGCAGTGTCAGGGCTTATCTCAAAACCATTCAACGCGAAGATGCGGAAGCACTTGGCCGCAATCTGCTGGAGAAAGCGCTGCAGAGCCTGGGTGGAAATTATCAACAGTTGGCTGCGGCGGATTGGCAGCGCGTTCTGGGCACTTTCAATGTTCAGGAGGAAGGCCAGTTGCTGGCGGCCATTGGGATGGGTGAAGTGTTTCCGCTGGTCGTGGCCCATAAATTGTTGCCGGAAGAAGATGACCGGGGACGTCTGGCGCAAACCGCGCGGCGTCTGGGGCAGGCGGTAAGTCAACTGCTGCCCAGCCGCCTGAATCGCGAGGTGGCGGTGAAAAAACCGCTGCTGATTCGCGGCACTGAAGGTTTGCCGGTGACACTGGCGCGTTGCTGCCGGCCGATCCCGGGCGATCCGATTTTGGGCTTTATCAGCGCAGGCAAAGGGGTGGTGGTGCATACCCACGATTGTCATAACATTCGCGAATGGCGCAAGCGTCGTGACCGTTGGGTGGATGTGCAGTGGGACCCCGATGCCCATGGCGATTTCCCGGTGACTATCCGGGTAGTGGCAGAAAGTGCCCGGGGCGTTCTGGCCCGCATTGCCACCCTCATTTCCGATGAAGATTCCAACATTGATCATGTGGATATTGAGCCCCAGGATGGACTCTATACCGGAATCACCTTTACCATATTAGCCCATGACCGGGATCATCTGGCGAAAATCATGCGCAGTTTGCGGAGTTTGCCCATGGTGTCACGGGTACAGCGGGTCAAGAACTAATCCAAGGAGAAAACATGCCGACACCAGTACACAGTGATGCAGCACCCCAGGCTATTGGCGCATACAGTCAGGCGATGACCCATGACGGCCTGCTCTACCTGTCGGGACAAATACCGCTGGACCCTGGCACCGGACAGATGGTGGAAGGGGATTTTTCACTGCAGATACGACGGGTGCTGGACAATCTCAAGGCGGTTTGTGCGGCTGCTGGCACAGATTTGCAACAGGCCATCAAATTGCAGGTTTTTCTGACGGATCTCAGCAATTTTGCAGCAGTTAACCAGGCTTTGGAGGCGGAGTTTGCGCAGCCCTATCCAGCCCGTGCGGTGGTACAGGTTGCGGCACTGCCCCGGGGTGCCCAGGTGGAAATTGACGGTATTGTCGCCTTGGGCAAATCGGACTGATATGGAGCGCGCCGAACTTCTGGCCCAGCCGATGCGGGTTTTGCTGCAGGAACATCCGGTGCTGGTATCGTTGCTGGAAGAGCGGGGTATTCATTGTGGTGAATGTTTTATTGCTGATCGCGAAACCCTGGCCGGGGTGGCGCGGATGCATGCGGTAGATCTTAACGAAATCCTGAACGAATGGGCCCATCGCGAGGCTCTGCCGCACAGCGACTGAGCAGGTGCCTGTTTCCTCTTCTCTCTATCTGCAAAGTTCGGTTTCGGCGCTGCGGGGTGTTGGTCCGGCACTGGTTCAGCGCTTGCAGCGCATGGATATCTGGCGGGTCCAGGATGTGCTTTTCCATCTGCCCAGCCGTTACCAGGACCGGCGCCATCTTTTGCCCATCGGGACACTGTTGCCTGAACAGGAAGCTGCGGTGCTGGGCGAGATTACCCAGGTGGAACACTTGCGTGGGCGTCGCGATCAGTGGCTGGTCACCCTCAGTGACGGTACCGGACAACTGTACATCCGCCTTTTTCACATGCTCGCGCCGATGCGTGCCCAATGGCAGAAAGGCAGGCGCTTATGGTGTTTCGGGGAAACCCGTGCGGGTTACCAGGGTCTGGAAATGGTGCATCCTGAGTGGCAGATGGCCGACCAGCCACACTTTCAGGCGCCTACCCACCTGACCCCTTTTTATCCCAGTACCCAGGGCATTACCCAGGCACAATGGCGGCGCTGGGTTGCCCAGGCACTGACCCTGGTGGATCAACTCCCCGATTATCTGGCGAAATATTTAGGTCCGGCGTGGCCACCCCTGGGTGAGGGCCTGCGGCTTTTGCACGAAAGTGCAGAAGAAGTGCCGACGCCTGCGCATCCCGCCTGGCAGCGTCTGGCCTTGGAAGAATTGCTCGCCAATCATCTGGCTATTCGCTCTGCCCGTACGGCCGGTGATGAAACGGGTGCTCCGGTCATAAAGGCCAGTGGGAGTCTCTGGACGGCGTTTCTGAAACGACTGCCTTTTGCACCGACTGTCGCACAGCAGCGGGTCATTGCGGAAATTAACCAGAATATGGCTCAGGCCCGGCCCATGCGGCGTTTGTTGCAAGGTGATGTGGGCTCCGGCAAAACGCTGGTGGCCGCAGCGGCCGCATTGACAGCCGTGGAGCAAAATTATCAGGTAGCGCTGATGGCACCGACGGAAATCCTTGCCGAACAATTGTATGACCGTTTTGTGGAATGGTTGACACCCCTTGGTATTCAGGTGGGTTTTCTGGTGGGCGGGCTTGGTCAGAAAGCCCGCCGCGAAGTCCTGGAAAATTTACACAATCAACGCATCCAGATTGTCGTTGGAACCCAGGCACTTTTTCAGGATGAAGTAAAATTTGCCGGACTGGGTCTGGTGATTATTGATGAACAACATCGCTTTGGCGTGGATCAGCGCCGGCAGTTGCTGGAAAAGGGAACCATTCCTCATCTTCTGGTGATGACGGCAACGCCTATCCCCCGGACTTTGGCGATGACGGTCCATGCAGACCTGGATTTGTCGATTATTGACGCACTGCCGCCGGGACGCAGTCCCGTAGAAACCCTGGTTGTTGCCGATACCCGGCGGGCAGAGTTGATGACCCGCATGCAGCACCGACTGGCTGAAGGAGATCAGATTTACTGGGTTTGTCCACTCATTGAAGAATCCGAGATTCTGGCGCTGCAGGCAGCAGAAACCAGTTATGCCGATTTGCAGGCAGCCTTGCCGGAAGTGGCCATCGCTCTGGTACATGGACGCCTGCCTGCCGCCGAAAAGGCTCGGGTCATGGCAGATTTCAAGGCCGGGAAAACCCGGATTCTGGTGGCGACTACGGTCATTGAGGTCGGTGTGGACGTGCCCAATGCCAGTCTGATGGTGATTGAGCATGCGGAACGGATGGGCCTCGCGCAACTCCATCAGTTGCGCGGCAGGGTAGGGCGTGGTCAACGGCAAAGTAGTTGCATACTCCTTTATCATCCGCCTTTGGGGGGAAAAGCCCGGGCGCGCCTGCAGGTCATGCGTGACAGTCGCGATGGCTTTGTGATTGCCCGCAAAGACCTGCAATTACGCGGCCCTGGCGAGTATCTGGGCACGCGGCAAACCGGATTGCTGCAGATGCGGGTGGCAGACATGATGCGTGATGAAGCGCTGCTGGCCGAATTGCCACGTCTCGCCACACAATTGCTGCACGAAAATCCAGAAGCCGTGCAGGCTCTGATTCAGCGCTGGTTGGGTAATCGTCTGGATTACAGCCAGGTGGGTTAAGTGAAAACATGCCGATTATCATGGACTTTGATGATCTGTCTCGGGTATATTATGAAAGCATTAAAACGAAAATACCAAGGAAGCAGGTGCATGGGTAATTTAAGAAAATGGTGGTGGCTGCTGGGCTTGTTTGTTCTGTGGGGTCTGGACGGGTGTGCTCCCCATATTTCTGCGCCGCCCGTGCATTCTGTGGCCTATTATGCGGCGCAAATCAAGGCGCCAGTCATTACCCCTGTGGCTCCGGTGGTATCGCCGACAGTTTCTGCGCTGGCGCAGCAGCAACCCGTGCGGATAGTGGTCTCAACCACGGCGCATCTGCTGCGGATTTATCGGGGAGAGACGCTCCTGGCTACTTACCCTGTGGCCATTGGCTTTAACGGTTCGGCACTGCGTCGTACCCGTGGCGATGATGTCACGCCGGTTGGTCATTATCATATTGGCTGGATTCTCCACGGCACCCAGTATGGCCCTTTCATGGGACTCACCTATCCCAACAAGGAAAATGCCGAGTGGGGATTGCAGGAGGGTATTATTACCCATAGCCAGTATCGCGCGATTGTGGACGCCATTGATGCCGGTCAGACTCCACCTCAAAATACCCCGTTGGGCGGCGAAATAGGCATTCATGGTATGGGTCCGCAGTTTTCTGATGATCCTGAAAGCAAGGTGTTTCCAGGTCGCTGGACGGCGGGTTGCGTAGCCTTGTCCAACTGGAATGCGCAACAAATTGCGGCGCTGGTACAGGTCGGTACGCCGGTAGAAATTATTGGTGAGGTGAAGGGTTATCAACGTAATTTTGACCCGAAAGCAGAACTGGCATGGTCGCAGTATCAGCACCGCAAGATGGGCAGTGTTGATAAATCCCATAGCACGGCCAAGCACTTAAGCTCCGTCAAATACGCCCGGAATCCAGGTGCAAAAAAGTCTTCCGCTTCTTCCCCTGAAACAGATATGGACGTGCTTCTGGCCAGGCTGGGAAAAAATCAGTAACGCACGGTAGCCTAAGGAACTCTAGTGTGCGAGCTTCTGGCTGAGTTGTTGGGCGGCTTCCATACAATCACCCAGGGCGACACCGTCACTCCAGTTGGCGCGGAAATACAATCCAGGAATCTGCCGGGTCATTTTGGCGATGCGTTCCAGGCGCGCCAGGTGGCCTAATTCATATTGGGGGATGGCTTCCGGCCAGTTTTGACAGCGACTGAAGCTGGGTTCTCCTACTATGCCCAAAATGGGCCGGATTTCGTGTAAAACGGTCTGGAGAAGGTCGCTGTCACTGCGACCCCGCAAAGGATTCTGGCTGCCGCCAATGAAGGCCGTCATCAGCACCTGCTCTGGAGCTGCGCGATCTGGAAACAGCGTGGAGGAGAACAGGACGCCCAGGGTTTCCAGGCCCATTGTACGGGGAATCAGCATGCCGAAACCATCCAGGGGATGCGCAACGCTGCTGCGCGGGAATCCCAGAGAAAGCGTAGTGACTGCTGGATAGCTGATGGCTTTCAGTTCTGCCGCCAGGGTTGGCTGCAGCGTTGCCAGCAGGGTCGCTGCTTTATGGGCAGGCAGGGCCAGAATGATTTTTTCACTCCGCCAGCTTTGCTGTTGACTGAATACTTCCCAGGTTCCGTCCTCGTGTTGTTGCAGTAGATCTACCGGCGTGTTGCACTGCAGGGGTTCCTCCAGCCGTTCCGCCATGCGCAGGGGTAAGGCCTGCAGGCCATTACGGAAGGAAATCAGACGCGGCTTGGTGTTTTTGGGGTTCTTCCGGCCAGCAACTGCGGCCATGAATAGCGAACCATGTTCCTTTTCCATTTTGACCAGGCGCGGAAAAGTAGCGGCTACCGCCAGTCGTTCCGGATCCCCGGCAAATACTCCCGAAACAAAAGGATCAACCAGCCAGGTAAGTACTTCCGGGCCCAGGCGGCGGCGTACAAATCCGGCGATGCTTTCTTCCGCTGAGGACTTGCCTCGCCCGCGAAAAGCTTCGCTGAGGAGGCGCAGGCGACCTTGCAGGGAGAGTAACTTTCCGCTGAATAGTACCCCCGGTCCGAGCGGGACCAGTTGGCGCTTGCGATTGAGTATATAGCGCCTCTTAGCCAGAGAGTTGGCTTCGACGATTTCCTGTTGCAGTTGGAGTGACTCAATCAGTGCCGGAACCACCTGACCTTTGATCATCAGCGAATTTGGTCCTGCATCCCGCAGAAAACCATTTTCTTTGATGCTCAGGAGATTGCCCCCCACTTGGGGTGCTGCTTCCAGCAGGCGTGACTGCACGCCCTGTTGCTGCAAAAAATAGGCACTGGCGAGACCGGAAAGGCCGCCACCGATAATGATGACTTTATCCAAGGGGTTTATTCCTTGCCCAGATAGTAAGGGCTTTGCA
>NZ_JBYCKP010000223.1:0-4403 GCF_057473445.1 Acidithiobacillus sp. TH-A36
CCATAAGCGTTGCCCGCCTGGTGATAGTGACCGGTCATGTACAACACATTACCCATTTCGCCATAGGCAGCAGGGGAGTCAGGCGCTTCCTGAATCAAATGATGATAATCCGCAATAGCACCGGCATAGTCGTGATGCCAGAAAGCCCCGCGCGCCTGCATGAGCAACTTGGTCTGATCGGCGGTCAACGGTTTGGTATTTTGGGTGATGGCCGCAATGCTGGGGGCACTGGTGACATGCAGGACTTTTTGCGCGGGTTTAGCTGCAGCTACCTGGGTATGATCGGGCTGATTGGCGGTGATGGCCCAAATAAACAGAATCACAATGATGACCAGCAAGATCAAAATGATCAGTGGGTATCCCCAAAAGCGACTCAAAAATCCCTCTTTTTGCGCAGGAGGGGGAGGGGGCGGAGAGTAACTGCTATAACTGGAACTTGACGCCGCAGCGGCAGCGGCTGCTGCAGCCGCTGCTGATGCATCTGTATCGGTACCCGAATGGGTCTCTGAATGAGTATAGTGCTGCTGTTCTGGTTCATGCTGGCTTTGCGTAACCTGGTGGTATTCGGTATCCGTGTCACTATGCAAGTTGGCTTCTGATTCCGGCATGGATTCTTTGCCGCTGGTCGGGGCATCTTCTGAATGTAACTGCGGTTCTTCTCGGATGTCACTCATAATTCATTACTCCTTATGGTTAACGTGCCAGTGCCTGGCGGATGATGGTGGCCTGATTCGGGTCCAGAGAACTGATCAGGGGTAATAATGCTGCGGCAGAAGGATATTGATGCGTTGCAATTAGCGTTCGGGCAGCACCGGAATAGGCCTTGCCAGCAGATAAAGGATGACCAGTCTGGTAATAAATGTTGCCTAATTCGCCATACAGTTGCGGTACTTCAGGCAGTTGATCGATTAATGCCTGATAATCGGCAATGGCGGCTTTAACATCATGTTCCCAAAACGCCCGTCGTGCAGCCATCAGCAGAGCATACTGAGACTCGGTAAGGTTTTTCGGAAAAAGGATTTTAACGTGCGGGGTAACCGGGGTTGCTTGCTGTACAGCCACGCCCGGCTGTAGTTTTGGTGTGGTGGCCGTGATCGGCACTGTTGCAGGATGGGCTACCGGAGTGGGTTTGCTTTCCTGTTTTTCCCACCAATGGTGCATTGCCTGCCATTTTTGCACCGTGTATTGCCGGGTCGTCTGCCAGTCATGACGCCAGAGTTGCGGATCCTGTATGGCAGCAATCACTACCAGCACAATGATCACCAGAATGATAAACCCAATGATTCTACCCAAAATTCGTTTCATGGCTGGCCTCTATTTGGCACATGTGCTTTTGATTTCAAAAAAATATTTGAACCCTGCTGGCATCGCGGTGCATCTGCAGCCCGCAGGATTTTTGTCCATCACGGATACCCGTAACCGGGACGGTAGGGTCCGGGTGGCGGGGCATATTGCTGGCTGTTGTTGGCGTATTGCGGTGGTGCTGAAGGAGCGATGTAAGCATTATTATCGGCATTGTTATAATTGCCGTATGCAGGATATCCCGATTCCGCAGGTGGGTAGGCATTTTCAGGGGCGTAATCCCGGTATCCGTAACCATTGTAGGCTCCGCCACCATAACCACCTCCGTAGTACCCGTTGTATGGCTGGCTGTAACCACCCCAGCGACCACTACTGAATTGCATGGGGCCGCCGTGCGGTCCATTAAAACTCATGCTGCCCATGTTCCAGGGTCCACTGCTGCCCGTAAAGGGACCTCCATAACCACTGAAAGGGCCGCTGTCGCTGTAAAATGGGCTACTGTAACCACTCCAGGGCATGTCATTCCAGGGTGCCCATCCCCAGGCAAAAGCAGGCGAAGCTGTCAGTAAACCCGCACATCCGAGTGTCGCTGCCAAAGCGGCTATTTTTCCAAAATATTTCACATTCATTACATCTGCTCCTTGATCATTTTGCGCCACAAGCCTTGCAGTTGGCGCCACTGCAATGTCACTCCCCAAACTTGGGAATTATGGTGTTACCAGGTACTCCAGGGGCTCATGGGACCCATTGGCGACATGGGGTTCATGGAGGACATCGGACTCCAGGGCATGCCACCACCCCAAGGCATACCGCCTCCACCGCCCCAAGGCATACCACCACCCCAAGGCATACCGCCTCCACCGCCCCAAGGCATACCACCGCCCCAAGGCATACCGCCACCACCACCCCAAGGCATGCCACCGCCCCAGGGCATACCACCACCCCAGGGCATCGCATCTCCGGACCAGGGGCGTCCGTAGCCGCCAAAGGGGCTGCCATTGAAATTCATGGGACCCCAATGGGGAAAAGTCATACGGAAACTCCCCATACTCCAGGGACCACTATTACCGTGCCAAGGACCTCCATAACCAGACCACGGCCCCGAATCCCCTTGCATGGGACCGGAATAACCGCTCCAGGGCATACGGTTTTGCCAGCCGGACCAAGGCATTTCGCCTCCCCATGGCCCCCAGGCATAAGCAGCAACAGGTACGGAAAGTGTTCCCATTGCGGCAGAGAGAATGGCTACCTTTACCCATTTTGCTTTTTGCATTGCGTTCTCCTTTTTTCAGGCGGACCTATATCCCGATATTTCCGTTTATGGATAACCATAACCAGGCTGCGGGCCATAAGACTGAGGTGGCCGGGCTTCGGGAGGGGGTCCATAGGGTGATGGCCCGTAGGCTGGTGCTCCATAATCTGGCCCAGCATATTGTTGGCCGTATTGAGGCGGGCGGGCGTAAGGATTAGGCCCGTAAGGTGATGGTCCGAAAGCTGGTGCACCATAACCGGGTCTGGGCGCATTTTGCCAAGGCATGCTGGGGCCTTGCCAGGGCATGGGGTCCATGGGGCCAAAGTTTGGGCGGCCATAAGGGGATTCACCATTGGGCCCTTGCGGGTAAGCCCCGTTCGGAAAAGCACGACCATTCATGGGGTTACCAGGTGCGCCATATTGTGGGCCGTACTGTGGTGGCTGGGCATAAGGGTTGGGCCCATAGGGAGTTGGTCTTCCGTAGGCCGGTGCGCCATAGCCGGGCCTGGGTGTGTTTTGCCAGGGCATGTTGGGGCCTTGCCAGGGCATGGGTCCCATAGGGCCAAAGTTTGGTCGGCCGTAAGAGGGCGCACCATAACCGGGTCTCGGCGCGTTTTGCCAGGGCATGTTGGGGCCCCGGTAGGGCATGGACTCCATGGGGCCAGCATTCGGCCCGCCATAAGCTGGTCCTGGGGTATATTGGGGTGCGTATCCTTGCTGGGGGGCATATCCCTGTGGTGGCATCGCCATCGGGAAAGAAGCAGGAGGCGCAGTATCCAGGGCACCTTCGTGCGGCCCATTGGGGTAGGGGCCCGGAGGTGGGGGAACCCAGTCTGCTACTTCGTTGAATGTGGCTGTGGGCATGGCAGCTTCATGGTTGCTCCAGCCTGGAGCGGGTGGCGTGCTCTGGGGGGCTTGTTGTTCTGCGCTGTTCCATGCGCTGTCTGCATTTTCAGTTGGTGCAGGCCAGCCGTTGGTCTCGTAGGGATAGCTGGATGTATGGTGCGGTGCATATCCATGCCACTCGGCATAGGTGGAGTCTGCTGGCATTGGCGCTGGCAGTGCTTGATCTGGACGGATCTCCGGCCAGCCGGAAGATGTTGCGCTATTGGCCATGCCAGGACCTGGCATTCCCGAATATGGGCTGGAGTAGGGCGTGTCCACGGACGCCAGGGCCTGGGCTTGCATGCCCAGTGCCGTACAGACCGCCACCCCCAGCCAGAACAGGCGCTTGTGGCTACGGGGTGAAAGGGTTGTGTGGCTTGTCATGGGATTAATCCTCCTTTTTCGGTTTGGAACCGGATGACCGTAAATGAATGCCACGCGCTTTGGCGCGGGGTGAAAGTTGCACAGGTGTTTCAGCGGTTGTGGTTGCTACGGGGTTGCTCTGCCTGCTGACCGGACTGTTGGCCGATCCACTGGCACTTTCCGAAGTTGAAGCGTGAGGATTCGCTGGTCCTTGCGATGATCCATCCGGTCCCTGAGGGGGACTCACGGGCCCAGAAGGCGACTGCGGACCCGGCGCTTCGGGTTTGTTGTGGGCGGCCGGGCGCTTCATCAGCCAGGCCCAGAGTTGACCGAGCAAAGCCAGCAGGATTTTGGTAATGGCCCGGAAAAAGGCGCGAATATCCTGTCCGATCATTTCCAGGGTCATGGTCAGGGGACCAGCATCTTTGGGTGGCGTATCCTGAACCAGTGCTGCAGATTGAATATCGCTTCGCGCCAGACTATCCCGGGGAGACAGGGAGACCTGCATGCTGGCGGGCGCAAACGGGAAGGGGGGTGGATTGTTCGACTGCTTGTCACCCAGATCCATCCCCGCCGGACAGAAGGCAGCACGACCGCTGAC
>NZ_JBYCKP010000224.1:0-1971 GCF_057473445.1 Acidithiobacillus sp. TH-A36
GTGCGGAGGGGTCCTCCACCATTACGGTGTACATGAAGCTGAATTACAGCCCCAGTGCCGCAGTGGCCAACATTCAGTCCAAAGTCCAGCAGGTGACGAATCAGTTGCCCACGGGTAGCCAGTTGCCCGTGATCAACGTCACGAAGGGCCCCGGAACAGACATGATGTATATCGCTTTTTACGGAAACCATCTCAGTCAGCAGCAAATTACTGATTATTTGCTGCGCGTGGCGCAACCGCGTCTGGCCTCGGTACATGGGGTCGGAGAAGCTCAAATTCTGCCAGCCGGTGCAGGCAATGGGAATACCTATGCCATGCGCGTCTGGCTGAACCCGCAGAAAATGGCCGCACTCAATGTGACCGCTGCCCAGGTTTCTCAGGCGTTGACAGCCAATGATTTCATCTCGGCCGTCGGGCGGACCCGGGGTAAAACCGTACAAGACACCATTGTGGCCACCACTAGCCTGCACAATGTCAGTGAATTCCGTGATCTGGTCATCAAGCAGTCGGGCAACACCCTGATTCGCCTGAAAGATGTTGCCCATGTTGAACTAGGTGCCCAAGATTATGATTCTCAGGCATTTTATGATGGTAAAACGGCAGCGTTCATTGGCATTCAGGAAGCTCCATCCGCCAACTCTCTGGATGTAGCAGCCGGAGTTAAAAGCTCCCTGGCAAAGCTCGAAAAAAGTCTGCCACCCGGTATGCATGCGGCGATTCCTTACGACACCAGCACTTTCATCCAGGCTTCCATTGATGAGGTTGTGATGACCATTGGCATTACTCTGAGCGTAGTGCTTCTTGTGATTTTTGTTTTTCTCGGATCTTTCCGCGCAGCCATCATTCCTGGCATCGCAATACCCCTGTCTATTATTGGAGGAGGTTTGATCACATGGTCTCTGGGTTACACCATTAATCTGCTAACTTTGCTGGCAGTAGTGCTGGCCATTGGTCTGGTGGTGGATGATGCCATTATCGTTGTAGAAAACGTGCATCGTCACATTGATGAAGGTAAAAGCCCTTTTGATGCTGCCTTGATGACCGGACGCGAACTGGGTGGTCCCATTATCGTTATGTCCACCACCTTGATTGCGGTGTTTGCCCCAATTGGGTTCATGGGGGGGCTGACAGGCACCTTGTTCGGGGAGTTTGCCTTTACTCTGGTCGCCACCGTGTTGATCTCCATGATCGTCGCACTGACGCTCTCCCCGATGTTGTCCAGCAAGGTTTTAAAACCCACCAAAGAACATGGTTTCGAACACTTCATCGAACAGCGTTTTGCAGACTTACGCGGCTTTTATGATCGACTTCTCCACAGTAGCCTGAATTTCGTGCCGGTCACCATGCTCTTTGCCATTGTCATATTTGGCAGCATTTACTTCCTGTTCTCCACTTCCAAAACAGAACTGGCGCCGCAGGAAGATCAAGGCGTTATTTTCAATGCAGGCACCGGTGGCCCAACCATTACTCCAGATCGATTGGTCAAGTATGGCAAACAAGTGCTCAAGGTCTTCAATCAGTACCCGCAAGAAAAAGCAAGTTTCATGGTGACAGGAGTTTCTGTCGGAAGCGGCGGCGGTAGTAACAGTCTTTTTGCGGGGATGCTTTTGACTAACTGGTCTGATCGCTCGGTCTCGGCTATGCAGATTCAGCCCAAATTGCAGCAGCAATTGCAAAGCGTGCCCGGCCTACAGGTAGCCTCTTTCTTGCCACCATCTTTGCCGGGTTCAGCGGGTGGTTTGCCTGTACAGTTCGTTTTGCAAAGCCCAGGGAGTTACGACAAAATAGATCAGGTAGCAGACATGTTAATTGCTAAAGCTTATGAAAGCGGTCTTTTCCACTATGTGACCAAGGACCTGCGCATTGACAATCCGGAACTGGTGCTGAAAATCCATCGCAATATTGCCGCCAATCTGGGTTTGACCATGGCGGAAATTGCCCAGGATCTGCAACCTTTGCTGGGCGGCAACT
>NZ_JBYCKP010000225.1:0-3344 GCF_057473445.1 Acidithiobacillus sp. TH-A36
ACCAACCCGGATCATGGCTATGCGGCGTGCTTTCCTATGGCACCCAGAGTGTGCGGCAAATTTCAGGAAAAGCCGGCCGCCATCGCGTGATAAGGTATGTACATGGGCCGGAATGGTTCTGACCCCTATCTGAAAAAAGAGGTAAAAATGCTCAACGACATGGATAAGGAACGACTCGTGAAGGCTTCCCAATCGGCTAATTTATTTGTACAGGACCTGCAGGAACTGGGAAAGGCGGATAATTTTCTGCTGGCGAATATTGGGGAAGAATTGCTCAAAAAGGCGGCTCAGCTTGAGCAAAGATTGCTTCGGATTGAGCGCGTCACCCATACAGAGTGAGATTCGGGGCCAATTATTGAACAAGATAGGATGATCGTTGCCTGTTTTATAGTTATATCCAAGCCTTACTGATTCGTTTTTTCGATTATTGTTCAATTTGGCCGTCTCTAGCGAGGTCTTCAAAAATCTTCGCGGATAAATGTGGATTGCACGGCCTTTTGGAGGTGCGTTGTCCTGCGTCCATGTGGGGCATATAACTCCTTTGTTTTGTTTTTATCAAAATTCTTGCATAAACTATCAAGAATTTTGAATCTGCATTGTCAGCTGTATAATAAGTCCCAGACGGTGTTCTATCAATAAGTATGGTTGATCGTGTGTTTGCTTTACTTCTGTTTGATGTTGACCCGTTTGCATTGTGTTGAACTGGATTTTTATATCTTTTTGATGGTCTGCATTCAAATTCATCTCGTCCTGCCGTTATACCAAGAATTTCAAACTGATCAGGACAATATTTTTCCAGAAAAGTAATAGGCACCCCCATAGCACCATCATAATCACAAGGTATATCTTTGACCTTGCTCACTTCAATGGCATCATAGTTATCATACCTTGGATAATTTTCTTCGTGACCACGATAGGTATGGTAAAGCTCAATGGGTTGATTACGTTTTGAATGGGTAATGTTTGTAAACCAGCAGGTATTACCCAATACAGTACAACGCTTTCCATCAATAATTTTATCCGTGGATTTTTCTGGCGCATTTTTTGGCAAAATAAAGGCTCGCGCACCAGTCGTCATTCCAAGCCATAATGCGTTGTTTTTGATTGATGGGAAGATTTCTTTATAGGTTATGGCGTTCATACTGCCTATCACCAAAAAATTCTTTTCGTAATTCATCAACTGCGCGATGTACTCACGAAACAGGGAAAATGGCGGATTTGTGACTACAATATCCGATTCCATCAGTATATTAATCGCCTCGTCGCTACGGAAGTCTCCATTACAACGCAAGGGTGTGATTTTTACATCGTCATCGGTCATGCCGGTACGCTCCATCTTGTATGTGGGCGCACTTGCGTCGTAATGCGTAGAGATCAGCTTTTTCAGGCCGAAGTGGTTAAAATTCAGGCTGAAAAACGCCCAGAAGTTGCTCCAATCTGGGTCGTCGCAATTGCAAAAAATCGTTTTTCCTTTGAACTGATCCTTATAGTGTTTAAGTTCTTTCTCAATGTCCGTCAACTGAGTATAAAACTCGTCGTTCTTTTCGTTTTTTGCTTTGTGAAGATTGCTGTTTTTCACCATCGACCCATTCTCGTGCTTGTGCATTACAATCACGGGTAGGATGTGGTTTTTCTCTGCTTATAATGTCTTTATAAAGCGGCTTTTTTCGCGCTTTTTCTAACAATACGGGCCAACGATGGCTGATCTTGGGATCAATTTGATCCCCAGGTGGACCCCACGAACGAAACCTGATACGGCGTCCAGGTCTTGCGTTTTTTGCTTAGCTGCTAGGATTGGAGCCATAAACGATGCCATGGTATGCGAATAATAAACGGTCATATTGGGGGTTTTTTGAGTAAATAACTGGAATTTCCTCTGTTAAAATAAACCTTTCAGCCCCAGAAAGGAGAAATTCTGCATGAACAAACCCGCTTATCATGTCAAAAACCTGAAAATCTTTCGTGGCATGGAAGGCCAAGGTTTTAATGCGATGCTTTATTTTGGCGAACGGCGTTTAGGTCTCGTGATGGATGACGCCAGCGGTGGTCCTGTGGTGCTTGAACTGTCTCCCGCAGACCGCAGCGCGCTGGATGAATATGTTCAGTCTTTGCCGGATATCACCTGTTCTTTTGATGACCCCGACACAGGCAAGCCGGCCACCTTGAAGCCATCGGCGGATTGGTTTGTGAGTAACCTGGTCAATCGAACGGACAGGCTCAAACAGATTAAAAAGATTCTGAAGAAACCTACCATGCTGGTCGTGCTGGATAAGGGAGAGGTTTTCAAAATCGAATATACGGTGGAAGTGAATGCGAAAACTCTCACCGATTACCAGAAAAAATATCCCGATCATTTAATTTTCAATGGGCTGACTGATGATCAAATTATTGACGCTCTCGATTCTCATGGTCTCTGCTAAAGGTTCTGCGGATTCATTTGCAGCCCAAGGGGAGGATGGCCTACAGCCGGACTCTCCATGTTTGGGTTACTGCACCACTGCTTTGGGCGATGATGTGTGTAAGGCTTGTGGGAGAACTTTTGAAGAAGTGAGCAGATGGATTGTTATGACCCCTGAAGAAAAGGCAGCAGTTTGGTTGCGGCTTAATCAGAACGGTTTTTGGGAGAAACAGCGTATCCGCTTGCAAAAAACTGACCGCGAGGAGGATTTGTCATGAGCGAGCCCACTTGCTGCTATCGTTGCGCAAAGTCTTGGGAAGATGCGCATTGCGATAAGGAGACGCCGTTTTTTCGGTTAACGATGACCAGAATGTTTGTCTGCCCGACCTGCGGAAACAAACGCTGCCCGAAAGCCACGGATCACCACCTGGATTGCACAGGCAGTAATGCGCCGGGACAAAAAGGCTCGCGGTATGCCTAGGATGCCGCATGCCATTTTGAACGTGGAAACGCACGATTGTCGGCAGGCCTTCTATGTGGGTCGGTCCTCGTCTGGTCGCCTATCCCCCCTGGGTAATCCGTATGCCATCGGACCTGATGGCGAGCGGGAAGCGGTCATCGAGCGGTACCGTGCTTGGCTTACCGCCCGCATTGCCGAGCGTGATCCGGTGGTTGCTACGGCCCTGCTGAGTATTCAGCCCGGCCAGGCGCTTGCCTGTCATTGTGCGCCTGCTCCCTGCCATGCAGAAGTGATAGCCGCCGCGCTGGATGCCGGTGTGCAGGCGCAGCTTCGCCATCGGACCGCGAGGACCTTGCGTTACGCAGGGATTGGTTCCCGCCACACGCCGAAACCCGTATTGGCCCAAATGCAGAAAATTGCACACCGTCTTTCCGAATTGGGATATACGCTGCTTTCCGGCGGGGCAGAAGGGGCCGATTCCGCGTT
>NZ_JBYCKP010000226.1:0-2540 GCF_057473445.1 Acidithiobacillus sp. TH-A36
TTATGGCTCTCTCGATACTCTGACGAATCCACCAGGTAGCATAAGTCGAGAAACGAAAGCCTTTTTCGGGATCAAATTTTTCAACCGCACGCATCAGCCCCAGGTTCCCTTCTTCAAACAAATCCAGAAGGGGAAAATCATGTCGTACGTAACGCTAGGCTAAATTGACCACCAGACGGAGATTACTGACGATCATCATGTTTCTAGCATCCATGTCTCCGGCCTGGACCTGCCGGCCAAGAGCAATCTCTTCTGCTGCCGTCATTAAATCTTGTCGACGGATTTCTCTCAGATAGCAATGTATGGAATCAGTATCAGATGATTCTTCGATATTCTCTTTCATCTTTGCCTTTTGAACTTACAGATAGTTTTTCCTTGCCACTACTCTTTAATTTCCTTCAGGGTCAAAAAGGTGTCAATTTATTGCTTATTGCTATCCATCAACAAATTTTTTAGCATCACATGCAAATAGCTTTTTTGTGCTTCACGACTTAAAGTGCACACTTCCTGCAATCGGGACTCTATCCAGGCTAATGCCTTCGTCTTGTTGCCCCTATGATCAAGGAGATTCGTCCAGTCTGTTTCGCTGATCCCAAAGTCGAGCAACACCTGACCACTTTGAAGCGATGGCTCAACGGATGTTGAAAAGGATCTGCCGGTTGTTTTGTGACGTTGCAAATTCACGGGTGTCCTCCTCGTGGTGGCAACCAAAAACCCTAGTGCTGTATGTGATTGTAATGTTACTGTCTGTAAAGACATAACGATAGTTATTGATATGGCAATCTATTACGTTGAGGTTACCGACGGATCCTGGATCCTACGCGTAAGGGTGAAAGTACCCCATGACTTATCGCTTCAATACAAGCGATGAAATTTTTCCAGTAGGGCTAGGCTCATCTCTGTAGCGGCTGTTAGGCGCCTCATACGTTCAGCCTCGTAGGCCAACCCAATGAAATATTGACTGAAATAGAGTCGTTACAGAATCATTCTAGAGCAAATGCTGATAGGTTCATTCAGTTCCTGGGCGACGATTTCGATTTCATTAGGGAATCCGCCACGTCAGAACTTTATCTATATTTCACGGTCTACCCCTGATAGGTTTAGGGATATTTGTGCGTATCCACATGTAAGGAGGTTTTTATGAAGCTAGAAAAACTGGGCGGTGGTAATTATCGATTAAGTATGACCAAGTCTGAGGCGGATAAGGTGTCTGATGCACTCCTCAAAAAGGCTGGAGACTTTAATCGGTCTACTTTGGATTTTGCCTATCTTTCCGCAGAGGCTGTACTTTCCATGGAAAATAATTTCCGTCAACCAAAGTCATTTTGGCAAGGAGCATCTCATGCAGGTTAATGTTGAGGATAAGATGGTTGTAGCGACAATGAGCAAAAGGGAAGTCGGCAAGATTATGGAGTCATTGGCTAGTATGTCGTCTATATCTGGGGACTTAAAACCATTTCAAGAATTATTCACCGGAATCGGTATCCCAAACAAAACACGTGGTGAGGTCCGGCATGAATGGGGTGACCCACTTGATATGGATCCAGATATTGGTCCGGCATAACTGGCAAAAATGTCTGCGCAGTTGCTGACGGACACCTCGAAAACCCCTCATTCCAATTACATGTGATAAAATATACCAAACAAATGAAATTGGATATGACCGATGAAGTCCAGAAAAAGCGCGATCAAAACCGATCTGTTTGCCGCAGACCTGCACCAGATGAACAGATGGAATACCAGCTTCTGGATCGCCACAGCTATCAACGCTTCTGCGGTCTGCTGGATGCCGCGCGCCTGCCCGATCGCACGACCATCTGGCATTTTGAGAACCGCATCGGGGTAGCCGGTGCCGAAGCCCTGTTTGCGGCGGTAGAGCAACAAGTTCTCCAGCACGGTTATCTGGCGCGAGGAGGTCAGATCATTGATGCCACCTTGGTCCCCGCACCCAAGCAGCATTTTACCCGGGAGGACAAAGCACAGATCAAAGAAAAGGCCATGCCCGCTGACTGGTGTCACTGACCGGCAATATATGGCGCCACCGATGTGCGACGTAATGGCGCCATTTCAAAGTGCCTGAAATGGGGTCTCGAACAGTGTTAAGAATGGGTGTTTTTGGCTCCTTTCGCAATCATGACTTCGGTGGCTAAGGCGGGCGACTACCCTGGGGAACCACCGGTCGAGGAGCTGCGCCATCCACCTGTGCTGCCAGTGCCGCAAAGTCGATACAGCCGGGCCGATCCAGACTCCAGGTCAAACATCGTGCATCAGGAGATGCACCAGATGGGAAGCCTGATGCGGATGCGCCATGAAATGCGGCGCCACCAGCAAGGCCGGGATCACAATCACCGGCAGGAGCATCAAGCCGGAGATCAGGAACCACAGGCGCAGAAAACGATGATCCGGGTGACGAACGCGCAGGATCAGGTCGGCGATCCGGACAAGGGGATACTGAACCACGCCCAGCACAGCGATGGCGGGGATGGCCACAAAAAAAACAGCGGCCGTAATCTGCGACATGAGCAACGGGTTCCTGCCCA
>NZ_JBYCKP010000227.1:0-5507 GCF_057473445.1 Acidithiobacillus sp. TH-A36
ATGTCGGTCAGTTGGGTGTCAGCGGCGGTTACGTGTATGTCCCTGCCGGTCAAGGCTCCACCCTACCCGTGGGCGCTTTCCAATCGTTCTTCCACTCCACCAGCAAGACGGGTATCAATGGGATCGTTTTTGATTTGATTATGGGCGCAATTGCAGCGGTAACAGGAGGCGCTGCAATAGGAGGCTTACTCGGAACCATTGGAAGCTTTGGCGCAGGTTTTGTCACGGGCATGCTGTACGATGTTGCTAGTCAAGGCACCCCAGGATTTACCACAATCCAAGAGCACCTTATCGGCGGAAACTGCGGTAAACACAATCATGCCTGCATCAGTGGCGCGCCCACCACAATGAACGCCGCTTATACGGCAGCGCAAGCATTTGATGGGATGCAGGAGGGCTATGTCAATCAGGACACAAACCCCACACAGCAAACCGGCCAGTGGGATTATGTTCCACAATCTTCTCAGGAAATTGAGCAGTCACCTGGCACAGTGCAAGGCGGTTTTGGTCAGGGGTATAACGAAAATACCATCAAACCCGATGAAGCTGCCAAGGGCGAAACATTGCAACAGCTTGGCAGTCAGGGGACCAAAAACAGTAGCGGCTACTATAACTTCGGCCAGAGCAACATCTCCGGACTACCGAGCGGATCACCTGGCTAACAGACTAGAAATTATAGAGTTTATATCAAAAAATGGGCTACTAATCAGCGCCTATATAACTCATCGCTGGATTAAAGCATGCAAAAAACGATTATCGCTCACAATGTCATTAATAGCTGTATTAAGCAGTTTTTTTGATGCTATCCCAGCGCCGCCAATAGCATATCTCCCAAGAGGAAACTTTTTTATGATGAAGATATGAGAAAAAAGTATTTTTCCCGTGTTGTTACACACTTTTACACCTATAACTGAAGTCCCGGTGTAATCTTGAGTGATCAATCCATTTGATTCATCAGCCATAAAATGTTTGACAACTAGAACAATCTTGCGTTGATATCCGTTATTCCGGATGATAAACCCTTTGTCACGCAAAGCTACATTCAACGCACCTATGAAATCTTTTTCTACGTTAGAATAGACTCCTGCCATCTTGATACCAAAACCATCCCGTTTATAACTTACTTCGTTTTTATTCTTTTTGTCGTTGCTCACTAGGGTTTTTATTGCAACGCTACTGGCACCTGCTAACTTTTGCTCATAGGTATCAGTATATGTGGGATGGACAGATGCTGGCATAAATGCACACCCCGTCAGCGCGAAGGCTCCGGCGAATGCGGCGAGCTTGGCGGCGGTTTTGATGTTCGTGTTCATGATGAAATCTCTCCTTAGTCGGTCATCATGGGGTTATTGTATCATGGTGATCTTTCGGCTTAGGGTTTTTGGTCCAGGACAAAGAACGATACTGCATTATCAGCTTTTAGGCATCTTCTCAAGCCGTCCGGCTTGGCGGCGCATACCAGTGAAAATCGGATCGGATACTGAGTTTGGGAAATCTGGTGGCAAAATTTGCTGCAGGTTCTCCATCACTGCTGGCACACTGTCAATGACCTCTTGGACGACATCCTCGAAGTCCGTGCCCAAGGCATTCCGTTTTGCCGTGGCGTTCCAATGCCGACGCTGGATATCCACTAACCGGTAATGCAGATTTTTGCCGCCACGCACTCCCATGGCAAGTTTGAGTTTTCGCTCGTCGAGCAGGTTGTGTCCAGCACCAGTATGGGGCCATGCCGATAGGATGTCATACAGTGGTGCGAGTTCGAAAAATCCACCACGCCGGAGAAGAATACTGAAGTTTTTCGCATGTCCATCAGGCGCGCCCAGTAGCCAGAAAATCAGTTGCGTCTTTAGAAAGTCGCGGCGATCGATTTCAGCACGGGAACTGCCGCGAAGAATATCCAGAATGGCGTCCATCCCAGGACCTCCGTCGTTCTGGTACTTCTTCGCCGCAGGGACGCCTAATGCCTGACAAAGGTCCTCTTGGGGCAGGCGAGCCCACCATGTTCCCTGCCATTGGCGATCAAAGCGCGTGACGACCAGTACCTGATGCCGACCGAATCGCTCAATGCGAGAATGCGCAACCGGGATTCCAAATGCTTGGATGATGCGTGCGCAAAGCCATTCGTTTTCAACTGATGTCGTCAGGTCAATGCCGGCCGGTACTCGTCCTATGGGCAATTTGAGGATATGCGTGGTCGGTGTGTTGCCGTGTGGAAGACACCACCGCCCCTCATGCACCAGCAGCGCGATCTTATCTTGGGCTCCCGCTAACGAGATGCGAAACTCCTCATCTACCAGGCGATACGGCATGCGGGCAACAGCGGAGTCCAGTAAGCGCTCGACTGCTTTCTCGTCCAGCGGATCGGCCAGCACTTTGTGAACGTCTGGTGGGACAGATCCGACAGGGACAAGTTGGATGGCACCGGCGCAATCACGACCGATCTGCTCAAGTAAATCAAAAGCACGGTCAGCCCTTGCCCCGAACTGCTCAGCTATTCGCTGCCGGGTATTCGGATTTTCGGGGAGAAGGTTGTCGAAAAATGATTCCACGACGTCACCACGAAACGGTGTCGTCCCTTGCGCCAAAGGCAAGGACAGCGATATCGGGCGCCTTTGATCGTGTTGTAGCCATGTCTGCGCATACGCAAAGAGATGGTTTGTGCGTGTCACCGACCATGTACCGACCAGAACTCCGTTCATCCATAGTTCGAGAGCTTTGGATGAACGGCTCGGATTCACCATGACGCCTCTCCGGTATCCGCGATGGCGTCCCCTTCTGCGTCCAGGGTGCGCACATGGAGCTTGGCTCCTAGCGCCATGAGCACGGTCAAAATCTGATCCAAGGAAACTTGCTCTGGATGAGCCTCGATGGCGGAAATGCGTTTTTGAGACAGACCCAACTTCTCACCAAGCCTTTTTTGCGTGAGACTGCGCTCCAGCCGTAAGCGTTTCAACATAGAAGAGAAATCAGCAATTGTCGTAATGGGCGTATCCAAGGGCAGCACTCGCAAAGAAGAGTAGAAAAGAAATACCACAAATTACGGGTATGTAGCATATACTCGTAATCAGGAGTGCGCAATATTGAGCCTTGCCCAATATAAAATGCGTCTGGAGCGAGCAACAACGCAAGCGGGTCACGTCATCGTTATGCACGTCGATATTGCCTGACACTTCAAGTCACAGAAGAACCGGCAGCGTCAGTTTCGCGGCTTGCTCTACCCTTCCCCGTTCAACATTTCGCATCTCTAACCACTTATCATTCCAGACAGCAGGTACGCTCCGCCGCCCCAGACGGTTACCCACAATATGGCTCCTATGGCACTCCAAAGGGCAAAGGCAAAAAAAACCATTTCCGATGTGCCCGCTATATAACCCTGTAATTGGCGTAAGGGCACAATAAAACGCCCGCCGAGGACGACAGGCGCACCAAAGCGCAAGAAGAACCTATGCGCCTTGCCCACCATGATCGGTTTAATGCCCACATAGCGACCATAACGCAATAAGACCCTGTGACCGAACCGGTCACCTAACCAATAAGCCAAATACCCGCCCAAGGTGGCTGCAATCATTGCTACGGGCAGAACAGCCCATATCGAAAACATCCCTTTTGCAGAGAGGAATCCGGCAGCCACGATGGTTGCCTCACCGGGTGCAAATATCACCCCTGCACTCTCAATAAAAAGCAGGACAAATAACGCCAGCATTCCATAGGTCTTGAGGATTGGGCTTGCGGTATGAATCAAAACGACCAGCGTGGAAAGAAACCAATGTAGCATTAGCGGAGTTCCTAAGAATGACTGCGTCGTCACCCCTTAAAAACAAGGACGGCGAAGTGATGGGGAAACGGTCAGGCACGGTCACTTCGACCCCGATTCCGCTATTGTACTGCAATGCACAGCAAAGTCCGATATGCATTCCAGGGTCTTGAGTAGATCCACCATTGGAAGAGGGCTTATGGCACGGCAGGAATCCACCAGAAATATCTACCAGCAGAAGCCGAAACGCTGCTAGTTTGTCATTTCCAGGGCTACGCAAAAATAATCTGTCAAAAAACGATTTTCACATCGGGCCGGGATCAATTTGATCCCGCACCCTGGGCGCGAACGCACAAAAAACGCCAAAACAGCCGCCTTATGAGTGCGATAAGCCGCGTTTCTTTCGGGTACCATCCTCTCGTGACGCCTCTTTGGGCGGGTAACGTGCATAGAAAGCAAAAGGAAACCCCATGTCAAAACTCTCGAATGCGTTGAAAGTCGGTGCGCTCAGCCTTTCCATGATGGTTGCTACAGCCATCACAGTAGAGGCAGTCAATCTCCATTACTTCGGCAACTTTTTGACCATCAAAGCAGGCCATCAGCAAAACGCCCGTTGGATGATTAACGGAGAAATGCCCGTAGATGGCGGTTTCTTCACGTCAACCATAAAGGGTAAAACCATTATTGCTTATGCTTTCAAAGACAAAAGAAACTATCTTGTAGAGGCAAAGTATAGGCAGAACGGCAAGAATAGTCGGCCCTTTTTCGACAAAACGATAACAGCAAATACCTGGTCGGCGGGGCCGAATGATATAAGGGCTGAAGTGTATAGCACAGATTGGCAACAATCTTTCTGGCAATCCGGCCAATTCTTCCTGCACCAGCTAAGCGATGTGATCTAGTCATGGCATCCAGAAAACGCATAACAACGCTTTGCTTTTCAGATCCCCACAAAAATTCACATCTTATCGAAACAGATGTGAGGAACCTGGTGCTAGGACTGCATGGCAAAGCCTCCATACAATGCCTGGCATCCTGTCATGGGCATGGTTGGTGGAGATGGCTAAAACGCGAGCCATACCTTTATTTTCATGCAAGCGCCGAAGTAGTCGAATGGATTGCCGCTGTTATCGAAGTGATTCCCTTGTCAAGGCAGTGGAAGGTTACGGGAGCCATTCATCCGGAGCTCGGTTTGTGCTTCGCCTTGGACCCACTGGAACAAAGCCCATTTTTGGGCGGACACGCTAGCGACAAGAACGATCTGCATATCATGGCATGCCTCTTACCAGATCTCGTGTGTTTTCCACAGCTGAATCAAAGCACCTACAACGATAAAAAGAAAGCCGCCCAAGATCTGGTTCCTGCGTTTATTGAGAGGGTCGGGATGCTTGCACTGCGGGCACCTGTCTCCGGCACGCATCGAATCGCTCAAAGGATTACCGCACTCTTTGCAAGGTTTCAACACAAAAGCGCCTAACCTCATGATTATGGGCGGAGCGCTGCTGTAGGTCATCCTGCCTAAAATGAGGCCCCATATTCTCCAACCCGCTCCATCGTGATAGATTTTCATCATGAGCAATGTGCATCCATTCCCTACAGGCGGCCAATCAGCCAATCCGATCCGCAAAAAACGCAAACGGCTGACCGCCTATGGTCCGGCGCTGTTATTACCCAACATCGACGGCCACGCCGTAGACGTGCTCGACCGCATTATCCAGGCGGGCAGCCTATATCTCTCCCCTATCCAGGAAGC
>NZ_JBYCKP010000228.1:0-1425 GCF_057473445.1 Acidithiobacillus sp. TH-A36
TCATTATCGCTGCGGCTGACCCGAACAACCCGAGTATGCGTGCCCGGGTTCAGGACCTGGTCCCGGCCCATCATTACGAATTTCGTGTCGCGCTCAAGGAAGACATCCGCTGGTACATACAGGACTACAAGCATGCCGAGGCACCCTTGCTCATTGGCATTGAGCGCACGGGCTTGGCCTATTGGCGTAACACCATGGCGCACTGGCGCACCAAGCTGGCTGCCCATCGTACCGCTCATGCCCGCGCCCGGACGGCCATGAAGTTGCTACGCTGGGGGCTTGCCATGGTGGCACTGGCCAATGTGCTGACTAAAGTCTCCCACAACGATCTCTCACCTTACCACCTGCCGATTTTGTTGGTCGGCATTGTTCTGGCCCTGATCGGCTTGTTCGATTATCTGAAAGTGCGTGGCAGCCGCATGGATCTACCCTGCCAAAGCGCCTTGATTGATATTACGACCGAGAACGTGCGCTTTACCGATCGTTATCACCTTCCTGAAGCCCCGGTTGAGGCGGAGGATGACAGTGCCCTGGCCAGACTGGCGGCGGCCATTCCCCATTACTGTTCGATTTTGCGCCCGGTTCCGGCCAGCAAGGAGCGCACCCATCTGGCCCGCGAGCGTAATATGCTCGCCGCCCAGCGCACCATTGCCGCCAGTCACCGCGCCTCTTACGCGCGCGCCCGAACCGGGTTGTCGCTGATCCGCACCGGGGTGGCATTTATCGGCCTGGGTCTGGCCATCCACAAAATACTGGGCGCGACACCCTACAGTTTCACCGATTATATTCTGATTGCTGCGGGCTGCCTGATGCTGCTGGATGGTTTGTTCTGGTATCTGCCTGCCCGCCGCCTAAAATATGGCTTGGGGCGCGACATCAAGCCCTAAAGGGAAGAATCATCCCGGCGCTACCCGCTATTTCTTGCCATCTTGCGGCGATGACACAGAAGCTTCCACGTTTTATGATGAGGACTGTTGATACGCTGAGTCAGGAGGAAAGGTCATGCAGATAGCCATGTTACGGCCTTTGTCTGGCAAAGAGTATCTGGAAGGTGAGGAGCGCGCAGATATACGCCATGAGTATGTGGCCGGGCAGGTTTATGCCATGGCCGGGGCCAAGCTGCGGCATAACCAGATTGCCGGTAACCTGTATGGACTGCTCTGGCAAAAAGCCCGTGGCAGTCACTGTCAGGTTCTGAACAGCGATATGAAAGTGCGGGTGGAAGCTGTAGATGCCTTTTATTACCACGATGTGGTGTTGCCCTGTGGCGAGCGTTTGTCCGGAGATACCCTCTATCTGGAAGATCCTTGCCTTATCGTCGAAGTATTGTCGGCGAGCACGGCGAATGTGGACCGTCGTGAAAAGCTACAAGCTTATCAGACGCTCCCTAGCCTGCAGGAATATGTTTTGGTGGATAGCGAAAAA
>NZ_JBYCKP010000229.1:0-3275 GCF_057473445.1 Acidithiobacillus sp. TH-A36
ATCACGATCCGGTGTTCAGGGGTCCGTTCACTGACTGCATGAAGAATGGCGTTCGCCAGCGTCGTCTTGCCAGTCCCCGTTCCGCCGCAGACCAGAATATTCTGGCGGGAATCTACCGCACGATGAATCATCGCATACTGGTTTTCACTCAGAATGCCCTTGCGGACATAATCTTCCAGCGTAAAAACCAGTAAGGCCTTTTTGCGTATCGTAAAAGAAGGTGCAGATACCACTGGAGGTATGAGCCCCTCAAAGCGGCTGCCATCCAGAGGCAATTCACCGCTGATGATCGGAGAATCCGCGCTGATCATTGTCCCCAGCATGGAAGCCACCGTATCAATGATCATACGGGCCTGGCCCGCATCCAGTCGGGACCGTGGGGCCATCTCTCCACCCAGGACGTCCACCCAGACCTGACCATCAGGATTCAGCAAAATCTCGACAATCTGCGGATCTTCCAGATAGCTCTGGATATCTTTCCCGAGAATGCGCACCAGAAACTGATCCAGGCGCTCCTGTTTTGCTGCCATGGCGGCGGGCATATTTCAATCTGCCTGCATCGGATCAGCAGATGCCAGATACTGATCAATTTTTGCCTGCTCTTCGGGACTGATGTCCTCATGCGGCATGTCAAACATTTCTCCGATATCGCTGCCCTCACACATGGACAGCACGAGACCGTGCCCAAACGCATTCCGGCAGGCAAACGCCTCGGCTTCCGTATAAAAAATCACGGGTTCGCCCAATGGATCACGATATAACTCTCCCTCCCGGGGCTCAAACAGATATATCGTATCCTCGGCAAGGTCTGCAGAGGGCTGCTGATTCTCACCAACATAACGGATGGCAAAATCACCTACGCTGTAGCGGTTTTCAATCGCCTGGTTGTCCATCATGCTCTCTCCTTCAATAACTCAGTGGATAGTATCATTCCCGATAATCGGCCCATGAGGAAACTCAGAGCGGCAACCAGACGTGTGCTCTCCAGATCCACACAGGTCGGGCGATAGCCCTGATCCTGGAACCGGATACGGGACCGTAATAGCGCGAATCATAGGACAGGCGTGGCCAGCCACTGCCATAAACCCAGTATTGGTTAGGTTTCAGCCGAACCTTGCCACGCCACTGGGGCAGGGCAACCGGATACCCGACTGCCCTCAGCAGAGGTTTGCTCTGGGGCAAAAGATGCCCATCAATTTTTACCCCGGCCGCTGTCTCTTCAACCAGATCACCCGGAACCCCAACCACCTCCTTCAGGAATGGAGCAACTCCATCATCACAGTTGCCGGGATCCAGGAAAGAAAAATCCGGGGTTGGGGCGCAGAAGCTGATGTATTCTCCAACCCGGACGGGTTGCGTGAGTGACGTCACCGGAATCAGATGCCAGATGCCGACCGGTTCTGAAGGCGTACTGTTTATCCGGTAACCTGCACTCCAGGCAATCATAAAACCCACGACAATGAATCCCAGCGCGAAAGCGGGAATTCGCAGCCCACGAAAACGGACCGGACGATGAATAATCATCCATCCGGGCAGCTGCAGCCGGGTGGTCAGCACTTTCTGTCACCACTGACATCCGGGGCTTTCAGGAGACGACTCTTGAATCCTTCATCCAGATAATATTTGATCTTCTGTCCATAAATTGGCGCATGGCCGGCAACAAAGATCAGCTCATCATCCGGTGGCAGGCGCATGCATTCATCCGGGGTCAGCAGGGGGCGCTGCACTATCTGTTCGTTGGTATTGACGTTGTGCAGCAGCAGGCTGAACCGCCCACCCGAGTATTGCCGCTGGTTATGCCGGACCGTCGCCTGCCCCGCCATTTTTGACAGCAGCTCTGCCGTCTCGATTTTATTGGGCGCATAGGCAACGCGGACATGGCAGTTGCTGATAATGGATTCATCCTTTCCATAAGCGGCAAAAAGCTGGCTCAGATCCTGTACAATCAGCAACGCCTTGAGACCATAGCCGGCAATGAAGGCCAGTGCTTCCTGAAACACATCCAGCTTGCCCAGACTCGGGAACTCATCCAGTAAGAGCAGCATCCGGTGAGGATAAAGACTCCGGCTCCGTCCATCCTCCTCAAAATCCATGCCCTCTGTAAGACGCCGCACCACCTGGTTCAGGATCAGACGCAGCAAGGGTTTCAGCCGATCCTTGTCGGATGGCGGAACCACCAGATAAAGGGATGATTTTTTAACTACTTTCCGGCCATCAATATCCTCACCACCCATCAGGCTCGGGATATTGAAATCAGAAACCCGGGTGTTCTCGGCAACAATGGGGTCACGATACAGGGACAGGAAAGACAGCGCTGTCGAGAGAACGCCAGAAGCTTCATTGGGCGCCTTGTTCAGAAATGATTGCGATGCTTCCGCCACTGCACGCCAACCCGTGACCCGGTAGGCATCCTGTTCCTGTTGCAGAATCTCCAGTGCGTAATCCTTGATGTATTCAATGACCGCCTGAAACCCTTTGGGCGCAGGTTTGGCCCTGGCATTGGCCTCGCGGGGTGCCACGGCAGCCTTCTGCTCCGCCTGGGTCTCGGCAATTTCACGAACCGGTCCCCCGTCCGACAATATGGACTGGACCGTGTGCAGGCAGCGCAGATTTTTGCCATCGGATCCAGGCTTCAGGTCCGGAGACAGCAGGACATAAAGAATGACCCCCGTCAGCAGATCAAAGCCGGTTTTGGCCCAGTGGTCATTGAGGCCCTTGCCATCCGGATCGACGATCATCGTGGCAATGTTCTGCACATCCTTGATGAGGTTTCCGTCCAGACGAATTTCCTGCAGCGGATTGAAACGCACGGAATCCGGTTCGGTCGGGCAGAACTTCAGGCAACGCTGACCCAGATGTTCTTTCCTGAAACCGGCCGTCAGCGCCCAGTTTTCTCCCTTGATATCATGAATCAGTACAGATTCATCCCAGCCCAGCAAGGTCGGAATGACAATGCCAACTCCCTTGCCTGATCGGGTCGGAGCAAAAACCATGATATGTTCCGGCCCCTTGTGCCGCAGATAAAAAGTGCGCTGATCGGGATGTGCCGCCAGCTTTGTACGGATGTGCCGGCGTACGGATCGTTGAGGGGCATTCATGGTGTGGGCACCCAGAAAAACGCCGCCCCGATTGTCCTCTGTCGGCAGCAGCCCCTGGGCAATGACTTCTTCATCCGTAGCCCAGTGCGCCGAGCCATGCAGATCATTCCGCTCCTGAGCCGCCTTGCGGGTGCGCCGATAGGCCCAGATTGCCGGCAGCAGAATGGCCGACATCCC
>NZ_JBYCKP010000230.1:0-7297 GCF_057473445.1 Acidithiobacillus sp. TH-A36
CGGCCCCCAGATCGTTCCGAAGGGCATCTATCAGCATGATATTACTCCTGGGGGAGCCCACTCGAAGATAACGCGCACAACCCGACAACTCCTGTAACTGCCAGTCCCATCCAAGGGTGATGGCGGGCACCGTCTCGCTGACCCATTCGGTATATCCAGTGATACGGGTCTGGATAGCCCCATCATGAAGAGATGCGGGATCTTCCGGGTCCAGCCCCGACCACAGATGCCGCAGTGCGATGGCCTGGAATTGATCCAACGTGAGACGCACATAACCGTCAGGGGACAACTGCAGGATCCCATAGCTGTTCAACTCTACCCCAGTTCCAAAGTGTAATGTCATGCTTACATGCCGGAAGATTTTGGTCCGATACAGGCTACTAATTCGCCTTATAATTTGCTAGTGTAAACCTTGACAGGCAGGCAGGGACGATCTCAGGAGGCATGTTTGGAGCCCTGGAAACAAGATCTTATGCACTCATTCAAGCCCATCAAGTGCGAGCAGCAGGTTCTCGCCATGGCAGCAGAGTTGGCGCGAGGGCTGGGTTTCGACTACTGCACCCACGGCTTGCGTGCGCCGATCCCCTTGACACGCCCCAAAACCGCCATGTACAGCAACTATCCCTTAGCTTGGCAGGCCATATACCAAGAGAAGCAATACTTGGTCATTGACCCCACGGTACAGCAGGCTATTCATTCGCTGGCCCCCGTCTTCTGGTCTGACAGCCTTTTTGCGTCAACGCCAGAACTGTGGGAGGAAGCCCAGTCATTCGGGCTGCGGGCCGGTCTCGCGCAAATATGCCGCGATGCTAGTGGCATGATCAGTCTGCTGGTCCTCGCGCGATCTGGAGAGTCCGTCAACGCTGCGGAATGGCAAACAAAGGCGTCCCACATTCTGTGGCTAGCCCATGCCGTCCACCTGAGTATGACTCGCATCGTTGCACCAAAACTCATGCCAGCACTGGCTGTGGAGCTAAGCCGACGGGAGACCGAGGTGCTGCGCTGGACCGGTGACGGTAAAACCTCCGGCGAGATCGCCGACATCCTGCAACTCTCAGAGCGCACGGTCAATTTTCATATCAGCAAAGCTATTGCTAAGTTACGGGTGAACAACAAAACCGCAGCAGTTCTCCAAGCCTCGATGCTGGGTCTTCTGTGATGCTGACCCGTGACACTGCGCAACTGCAAGCGCGAGGATCTTCTTCTGTGTACCTGTCCTGGTGGTCTCTCTGCCTCAAGGGTAATATTGGAAGATTCCACCCAATATTGGAATTTCCCAGTATGAACTATTAAAAGATTACGCGGTAACCACCATGGTCTTTTCCATGGATGGGGAGCGTATGCGCATCAATGTGTTGCCGAAAGCGACAGAAGGCAAAAGCGACCCGATACCTTTGTCATTGTGTGCGAGTCCCGCTGAACTGAATGTCGGTTTTATGGACGCCATGAAATCTTATCGTGAACGCATTGCATCACTGGCCGAACAGGTGGCTGAATTCGAAAAACAGGCCCAAGCAGCAGCTAAAGAAGCCGCTGAAAAAGCCAAAGCGAAGACGGCCACTCCCGCTAAAACCCCCGCCAAAAAGCCGGAACCTGCCGCTGCCCCGCAAAAGGCAAAACAACCGGCTGAAGACCTTGGCGATCTATTTTAAGGAGATATGGCATGATCGAAGTTGAATCCATTACCCGCGTTTTCAAATACAACGGGATTTCCTTGCCGGATCCCAATCCGACGCTACCCATCGAAACTGTCCGCTCTGTGTACGCCCATCAGTATCCTGAACTCGGATCTGCCGATGTGCAGTCCGAAATCAAGGGCAAAAAGCAGATCGTGACCTTCCAGAAAGTGCTTGGGCACAAGGGATAATCCCATGGCCTCGCTCCTGGAAAGACTCAACGGAGCCCCCGAAAAGGGGGCTACCCCGTACCCCAAACTGACAAAGGAGATGCAGCAATGCGCCTATTCTCTGGAAAGAATGGTAACGCGCCCCGACTGGCGTGCCCAACATCCCCTACGCAAGCCGAAACACGTTCTGTCACACCTGCCGCCCATGTTCTGAGCTTGCCCAGCCTGTCTCCAGAGATTCCGTGGATTTACTCGGAATCGTGCAATGCCAAAATCCTGAATTTAGGCAAATCACTCATGGAGATAGGGGTAAAGCTGGAGGACTCGGAAAGCCAATCTATTCAAGAGATTGTGCATACAGCAACCGAAAAGTTCATGGATGAGATTTTTGGTCATCACCTCGATGATTTACACATAGAGGAAAATGAGGGTGATGACACGTTAATCTTGACGTTTTCATTACCGCTTGAAGATGCACCGACATTCGTTTGCCATGAAAAGCTACAGGCCATGCATCAAAAAGCGAATGGTTTGGTGGAATACGCCCTAAACACGCTCTATCGATCCCCTATCTCCGTGATGACACCCGGAGATCTGATGGGTGTCATAGAGATGGTTGAGTGGCTTGGTAGCGATGACGAAACCGAATACCTCCTGGAAATGGAAGCGGACGGCATCCCTGAAGAGGACGTGAACGTACTTCGCAAAACCGATGTGCTCCAGGTCATCCCGCAATGGACTCTGGACGCCTGCTATGCAAAAACGGACCTCAGAATCCAGGTCAAAGAAAAATCCCTGAATCGGCAAGAAAGGGAACTCCTGAAACTGCTGGACCAGCTTTCACAAATGACGCCCGTCAAAATACCATCGAAACCCAATCGGTACGAAAAGTACGGATTGACGCAAGGTTATAGCCAATTTGCCGGCATCATGTTGATGGATAACGGAGAGCCAGGCGGCCTCTGTTACCAAATGCTGGACCACCTGTATCAACGCGGCATGGAGAGTGGAGAAGCCGAAGACAACGCCGTTTTCATGCTGGATATCACACCACAAGAAAATGTACGTGACTGGGTAGAATTGTTGCAGGACTGCAGCACCATTTTAACGCTCATTCACCGTATATTGCCCTTTCTCGGAGAAAAACTATGAACACCAGTTTTCATATCGAAAGCCACAGCATGCAGTTGCGTTCTGCCATCCTCCTGTATGGAAATGGGGGTCATGTAGACTATGCCACACAGCATCCTGTTGGTCAGAATTCAGACAACGCGCCCGTCATTCTCCCGGGTTCTGCGTTAACGCAAGAAGAGCTTGCCAGTGCGTATCAAGCCTTACTGGGGAAGACGCCCTTACAGATGTTGGATAATCGCACCTTAGCGTTCAATGTATCCACTTTGGTGTTCTGGTCAGAACCCCAGGTCCGGACCACCTATTTTGATTGTCCGGAACCGATGGGCAAAAGATCCGGCCCCGTGCCGCATCCCGGTCTCGTATTTGTTTGGCAAGATCATGGATTGTCCGTGTTTGCTGTCAAAGGGCGTAAAAGACCGTCCTTGAACACGCCCCTGTTTAAGGCCCCTTACATGAATGTGTATGCTGGGGGTTCAATTTGCATGGGCAATGTGAAGGTTCCCAAACCGGAACCCGGCAATATATCGGCTTGTGAAGCGGCCTTTTTTCAATCCCGTTTTACCCATGCGAATCACGCCACGCAGGTCCAGTATCCCGGCGGCATTTATACTTTGTGGGTGGATCTTCTGGCGTCCAAAGCGAATCGCTTTCCAGAACAAGCCCTGGCACCCATGGAACCGGTTCATGGCAAGCAGCAATTCACCATGGCCGACCTTCTATCCAAAGCGGGGGATTTGTCATGACGCATCGTTATCTATTTCAAAAGCCTAACGATGGCAGTTTCTATGCGACCCCGACCATCGTAGTCATAGGGGCCGGTGGTACCGGTTCGCAATTATTAACGGGACTCTCCAGAATGGTTGTCGCACTTCAAAGCCTCAACATGGCAGCCCCCGAGGTGATTGTGTGTGACCCGGATACGGTGAGTAGAGCCAACGTGGGACGGCAACTGTTTTCACCGTCAGACATTGGGCAATCAAAAGCGCATACGCTGGTAAACCGAATCAATCAGTATTTCGGTTTAAACTGGCAGTCTTATCATGGCAAATTCACACCTAAAATAGCCAAGTCCAGAGTCATATACATTTCCTGTGTGGACAGTCGTAGTGCGCGCCAGGAAATCTACGAGGCCATCAAGGAAAGCGCTTCGTACTGGCTAGACTTAGGCAATAACAACCACTCAGGGCAGGCGATATTGGGAAATTCCGATTTTCATAAACGGAACCCCTCTGCAAAAAGAAAGTATTGCCTGCTACCGACCGTTGCCGATCTCTTCCCGGAAATCATGGATGCTTCCATAGCGGAAGACGAGGATACCCCGTCCTGCAGCCTGGCAGAGGCCTTGGTCAAGCAGGATTTAATGGTGAATCAGACGGTAGCTACCCATGCCCTGGAATTGTTGTGGCAGCTGTTAAGGCATGGTGAGATCCATTATCACGGTTTTTTCTTTGATAACCGTAACTTCTCCCTCCAATCCTTGCCCATTGACCGCGACCATTGGAAACGGCTGATGAAACAGGCCAAAAAATATCGAAAACCAGTCAGCGCGCAAGCGGCCTGACCCAACCCATTACCCACTCCCCCGCTTGCGGGGTTTTTTCCATGGCATTCCACGAGTGCCATCGAACAAACCAGCAAGTTTTTTGGCAAAAGCCACGGCACGCACCGCTATGCGTTTTCCACTATCTGTTCGGGTATCTATGAACCTGACAATCCAAAAACTGCGCGCATTGCTGCGCACATAGCACTCCCCTTGTTCAACATTTATCGAGGACTGAACCATGGAAAATTGGACATTGCATTACAAGAACACGGTGTATGGTGTTAACAACGGCAAGGTCACGGAACACATCATCGCCTCCGGACTGAGCATGCATGATGCCCTGCAACTCCAAAGCCAGGGACTCCTGTTTCCCTCAGTGAATGCAGCGCGGGCTTATATCGAAAAAACCTGTGCTTCACGGGAACAGAATAACCCCACAGACCGTTCTTAAACCCAGGAAGAATCACCATGAAAAAAGGAGATCAAATATGAATCATATCCTTATATGGTCTGTCATCTTGCTTTTCAGTATGCAGGCCATTATCGCTGTCGGGATTATTCGGGTTGTTTCTGAAGACAGCCTGATAAAGAAAATTGCTTTAGGCGTTGGTATCGTTGATATATTCGTCTTTCTTACATCAATGATAGAGGTCATATACGCTGCATTTGGCGTACCTGTTGGCCCAATGCGGTTACTCATCAATCTGGGAGCGACGGCTACCACTATGGTTATTTTTTGGAGCCTACGTTCATGGCAGGAGAAAAACCATGAACGCCCATGAAGCTAACGACCTCTTTATGTGGGCGATGCTCATCCTGTTTTGTACGGGATGGGTATTCGCCCTGCTTATCGGCCTCTCCGCCGATCATTTCCTCAAGAAAGGAGACCGCAAATGAGTACCACCTACACCTGCAAACGGCAGGCCAACGTGTTCCTGAACAAAGACGGTGAACGCATATTCATCATGAATGAGGTGACCTATGACAGTAATGTGTTCCCGCATACGCCGAGAATACACGTCTTCCATATTGGCGACCTCAAAAGCACGATGGAGAAGATCTTTTCCTATGCTGCTGATGTGGAAGGGGGCATGTTGGCCAGCCCCAACGGTCGATTAACCCCGGAGGGATACATCAAGTCGTGGATTGAATGCATCAAGCGGCCTTACTTCTATGATCCTGAGCAGCCGTTGGATTTTGAGTTTTACCGGCTGTATCCAGGCATCAAAAGGGGGTTTATTGAGGCTGTAGAAGAACGTGGAACACCGAAAACGGTCCTGAATCATTATGATTTAGCGATAAAATTTCACGCTTATTCAAGCATCCCAAAAACTTTTTCCAACGACGGATACCCGTATGTTGGAGAATCCACAATTACCGGATACATGCCTAACAAATGCCATGAAACGCCTCCGCCACATCCAACCCACTTTATCCGGCTGGATGATAAATATGAGCCCTATTACATCCAGATGGATGAAAACGGGGTGGGTATCTCTGCACCTGTATGGCCTTACCGAGCTATCGGGCACTACATCGAAAGCCTATATGAGCAGGAGTTTTCACACCCTGGTTCGTATAAAGCGTGTATAACGTCATTCCGGGATTTCCTGAAAACCCTGCCCGAAACCAACCCAGGCAACGTTCTGTGCGTCGTAAAGCCCATTGAATCGTCCGACGATGAATACATGGCCAAACGAAAGCGGGAACTGATCGATGAATATGGTAACGGTTCGTTTGATTTGGAATCTGTACCATCGGACAAGCGCTATTACATCTTCAATGGGCCTGTGCGATTCACGCTCAAGGACACCTCAGACTGGATGGCACATGGTTACGGCAGCAGTCAGCCCGTTCAAGTGCAAGAATCACTGTTCTTATGACATCAGGCGATTGCTAACCAAAGTCATTTGATACTGAAAAAACACCCGCAAGTATCCACTTGCGGGTCTTATCCATGCGTAACAACAAAGGAGATTATTATGCAAGCCATTGGCGTAGAAACGTCTACCACCGCTGACATTGACCCTGGCTTTATTACCCGCGTCATTTCCGTCTTGAATAAAGACGTCTACGGCGACCAAGAGTTACAAATGTCACATACGCTGCTTCAATTGCAGCAAAAAGCCGCAGAAGAAGGCGCCGAATACATCACCGGCATCCGCTTTATGGTGGTGCCAAGCCATGACCATCCCGGCGTCATGCTGATGGCGGCTTACGGAACCATCAGCCTACATTGATGCTTTGTATCAATTGTACGATTTCTTCAATACCCATGACTAATTGATTTGACCTGCCTGCCCCTGTTTTCTACAGGGGCAATACGCATAGTATTCATACCAAAATCCTGCATTTTGTTATGAAGATTATTCCTGTGACCAGCACATTCAACTGGATACCACCTTATCGGTTTTTCTATATCCGATAGATTTTTCAACACACTGCCACCGCAGTTTCTTTTAGCGCCCACGCGCGCATCATGCACAAGGAGTCAAATATGGAACGCGAAGCGTTTTCAATGCCTGAATCCATCATCAGCATGGAAGATGACACCATTCGTGTCGGGCAACTGGTGTACTCAGGGAATTTGTTTTCCCAAGAATACGGCATCATCACGGCTATCCACGGTGAACAGACGCATCCGCAAGGTTTTGGATTGGTTCTGAACACCACCAAAATGGCCGAGCTTGATATCGTCTTTTCATCAGGGGAACGGTCTTATCACGTCCCTGAAAATGTCATCAGACACCTGCCATGGAAGCTATTTGGCAATA
>NZ_JBYCKP010000231.1:0-7582 GCF_057473445.1 Acidithiobacillus sp. TH-A36
GCGCGATTTTAGGTAGGGTGCATGTGCGCCTTTTGTTGCTTTTTTGTGGGGATCGATTTTATTATTCGGTCATGACGTCGCGCGTATCAAAGCTCCAGAACAAAAAAGCCATCGCCACCCTGGGCCGCTGGATTGAGCGCACTGGTCCGGATTTCACGCCTGAATCCTTGCCAGAGCGTATCCCGACGATGGGACCTGTTGAGATAACCAATCTTGATAATCCCCGTTACCTGCAGCGCGAGGGTATCCCGCTCGAATGGGTCGGCGCGGGGTCGGCGGATCTGGGATTGACTGGAATCGCTACGGAAGCCATGACCGCCAAGGTGTTACAGCATGGGCATGGGCCGCAAGGTCAGGCTCTGCGCACTGAGGATGCCGCCGATGATAATCAGGGTCGGGTGCTGGCTTATAGCGCCGTCTACTCAGCCCCAAAATCTATTAGCCTGCTCATTGCAGCAGACAACCAGCGGGTCAGGGAGGCCGCGCACCAGGCCCTGCGGGCGGCCAGTGAGGCGTATTTGTCCGCCCTCGAACAGCAGGTAACGGTCCGCCGGGGCAAAGCGGGGGTGCGCAGTGAGCGGATCAAGGGCCTTGTCGCTGTCCGGGCGATCCATCAGACCTCTAGCACCGGCGACCCGCATATCCACACCCATTGGATGATCCTGTCCAGTGCGCCCAGCGAAGCTGACGGGGCATGGCGGGCCCTGGATGGCCGCGCTTTTTTTCAGGCCCAGAAGTTGGCCGAGGCGCGTGCCAACCGCGTGCTCAGAAACTCCCTCAGTGCTTCCCTGGGTATCCACGACTGGATGCTGCACGAGGCCGGGAGCGCGCCATTCTGGGAAATTGCAGAGCTGCTGGACGCAGACGGCGCATTGAGCCGTGCCCGAAAAAACATGCAGCAGATTGCTGACCATCTGGACGTCCCCTTTGCCTTGCGTAGCCGGAAAATGGATACGCGGCTCTGGCGGCAGCATCGTGAACAGAAACAGGAATTTGCGGAAAAAATGGAACATGCTCTCGATGAGGCGCTACACCAGGGCGGCGACAAGGCTTCCGCTATCCGCCGCCTCTGGCAGGACCATCTGGCCGATGCAGGACTGCTCAATGCGTTACGATCCATCCAGCCCGGTCCGCGCGCCCATTCGGCTCCGGCATCTATGGATTTTAGCGACTTGTCACACAAAAGCCGGCCCACGACAGACGCGCTCCATCAGGCCCGAACTGCCCTGCAGCCCGAAAATTTGGCCAACCTGAAGATACAGTGCCAGGCCGCCCATGCCCGTATTACCCGTTTTGACCATATCCGCGCGGCCCTGCCTTTGGGCGGGAATAGTGCAAAAGCCAAACTGGCCGAAGCCCAGAAATTGGATAAAGAACTCAGGGATCTGCAGGCCCAGCAGGCAGTCCTGGATACGGAACAGGTTTTCCAGGCGGCAGACAATCTTCTGGACGATCTGACGCAGGAACTCGGCACGTTTACCCCGTCGGATATTGCGGCCCGGCTGATCGTTACTCAGGACATGGACCTGTCCGGCAGTCAGCAGGCGGCCAGCCACCTGCTTCGTTATTGGGTCCGGTCTGGCCAGATCCACCTGCGCGCCGGGTGCAATCTGGACGTGATTTGCCACGTACTGGAAAACCATGGATTCAGTCCGGTAACCGCAGACCGCCACATGGCTACCCGAACGCAGGCCTTGATTCCCGATGCCCGGCTCCGCGCCGAACGGGCCTTGGCGGAACAGGCCAAGACCCTGAGCGAGAGGGGCCGCAACCGGATCATCATTCCCATACCTCCCACATTCACGGCCGAACAGGCACATACGGCCGCCGTACTGGCGCAAGGCCGGGCACTGACCGTTACTTCCGGCGTAGCGGGTTCCGGCAAATCTTATTTGGCCAAGCCGATTGTCCAGGCCGCCCGGCATCAGGGTTTTACGGTCCGGGTCATCGCGCGGAACCGGGCGCTGGCAGAAGCCCTGAAAGCAGAGACGGGCGCGGATGCCGTGGACGTGTTTGCTACCTTTGACCCGACGAAAGCGCCCCCGCGAAAAGTCCTCTATATCGTCGATGAATCGGGACTGGCCGATGCAGAGGATCTGAAAGCCGTCCTGCAGGCCGTGGAAAACCATAAAAATGCTCAGGCCTGGCTGATTGGCGACCGCGCTCAAAGCCAGCCCATTGACCGCCGGGCGGCTTTTGCGGTCGTCGAACAGGCCGTCGTCCCCGAGGCCTACACCACCCTGCGGACCAGCTATCGCTGCCGCGCATGGGAAGCCGAACATGACGTCTTGCGGCAGGTCGCTGATGTCCCTGCCCTGGTGGAATCCGTGCAGCAGGCCGGAAGGCTGATCCGTGACGGTAACGATGAAGAGGACCGCCGCGCCCGGATCGCAGGACTCGCCGAACAGTACCGTGCGCAGGGTGAGGACGTGCTGATTCTCTCGCGCAGTAATGCCGAAGCGGGGGCCATCGCCGAATATGTCCAGGCCCACCGGGGGATTACCATCCATCCCGCGACCGCCTTGCGGTACGAACAACAGACGGGTGTGGGGGATATCGTCCGCACCCGTCTGAATGATCGGCAAAGAGGCATCCGTAATGGTGATGTCTGGACGGTCTCCCAAGTCACCGATGATGGGTCTTTGTGGCTGTCTGCGGTCAAAAACCCGCGCCGGAAGGTGAGGGTCGATAAAGGCTATACCGAGCAGGCGGTGGAGCTGGCCTATGCGGCTACAGCCGATGCCGCGCAGGGGGTGACGGTGGATCGCGCCATACTGGATGTCTCCGGCATGGGGAAAAGCCTGCTGTATTCGGCGGCGACCCGTGGCCGGCAGGCGCCGGTGTATGCAGGAGACCTGGAGACGGCACTGCATCGGGATGATGTAACGGCAACGATGCGGGAGCTGCTGGGGCCGGAACGCGAAGCTTTGACCCGGAAAACCGAAAAGATACAAGAACAGCCACTCAGGGGCAGTCGGCCGTCACTATCGCGCATGCTCGTCGAAGCAGAGTTCGCCGAAGCAAAGCGGGGTTATCTTCAACCCGAATTGCAGCGGTATGACGCGGCCCTCAGCCATCGCCTAAAAAGGTACGAAACACGGATCGAGGAATTAATCGCCCATTACGAAACACAACTTTTGCCCGAGGACAAGGACCTCGAAAAGGAACGCTGGCGGGAACTCGGATTCGATATCCCCAGCGGGGAGGAAGATGATTGGTGGCGCATCGCCAAGCATCCAGAACCCTTCGCACTGCGGGACACTTTGTCGCGCCTGCGGGCGGCGTATGAGCCATTGGCAAAACGTCAAAACGCGCAAGAGGCCCTGGAACAAGCTGCCTTGGAGACGGAACGGGCGCAGCATCGCGGAATTTTGACAAAATCGGATGCGATCGAACAGGTGAACATCGCGCGCCAGCGGGCGGAGGAGGCAGGGTTGCCCGTTGCGATCATTAAGGTCGCGCTATCGCGTGCGCATCTGCGGGCTCAGCAGCGAATGAAACAGGAAAGACAAGCGCAGCAGGAAAGGCAGGAAAGGCAGGCGCAGCAGGAACGGGAAAAACAGGCGCAGCGGGAACGGGAAGCGGCAGAGCAAATCCGCGCGCTGACCGCAGACATCTGGCAGAAGGGCGGTTGGGAGGAAGATCGCCATCGCCCGGTATTTGAGGCCGCCGGGTTCGTCCCAACCGGGGAAAACAATATCTACCGCCATCCGCTTGAGTCCGCTGCAATCGTGGCCGAGGCTAAAGACGCTTTTTTCCGTGCTCTTGACGAGACCCTGAAGGCCCGGGAACAACTGCAACAGCAAGCCGAACAGCAACGTATCGAACAGGTCGTCCAAAACATCCAGACTTTGCGCGCACAAATCTATCAAAACGGATATGACGAACAATCCCTGCTGGACGCTGGATTCTACGGGAACAGTAACCGTCAATGGACGCACCATGACGCGAATGACTCCAAAGTCGCTGAAGCCGCCAAGCAGCTGTTTGCTCTGGTCGAACAGGTGCACCTGGACGAAGCCGCCGTCCATATGGCCATCACGCGCATGCAGGCATTAGATGGTGCAAACCCTGCGGATCATTCCGCAGAAATGGGCTGTGGCAGGCTGGTCTGTCAGGCCGGACACTGGCAGCTGCAGGGTGATCCGAATTACCTCTCTGCACCGCGCAATGACCTGATCCAGGCCTATGACCAAGCCAAACAACGCTACGATGCGCTCACTGAGTTAAGGAATGCCATCTTGAACCAGAACCGCGCGCCATCTCGAAACGCCGCGCTATCGGCCGTTAAGGATGCCATGGAGAAGGCTTTTAAAGCGAAAGTGTCCAAGAATACCATTGAGCAAGTTGTCTACGAGACGCAAGCGACAGTTGAGAAGAATCGTCCAACGCCACCGCCGCCACCGCCGCCAAGCTCCTGGAGGCCACGGGGACCGCGCTAGGCGGGGAAGCATGAGTGGGGAGATGGAGGTTGTTACGGCGTAACGATTCCGTATTGTGGCTTGTCACGAATAAGGTATTTTTCGGGGGCACTTGGGCATTATTTGGGCAAATCGCCCAGTTTCACGGCGCACAGCCCGCTGCAATGCCTGTATTTACTGGTATGAGAACAGGACAGACCAGCGGATTATCAATCTGGGGGCTGTGAAATAACTGTTACCGTAACAAAACAACGCGACGGGTCACGCGCGCTCAAAACCCGTCCTGCAGGGCATGAAACCGAGAACCTGAATCGAGAGAGATTTTTGAGAACGGTAACGGTTGCCGCATCCTCTCTAAAAAGTCGTTTTCAAGAAGAATGCCTGTGACAGGGTATGAATTTTATGGCGATCATCCCGTACCCGGCTTAGGCAAAATTATCTGGGCTATGCGGTTAATATAAACCGACTGGTAATTTTGACATTTCACATAAAACCCCAATCTGGTTGAGCTGGGTACTCACCCGTGCATTATATTTGCACGGACGACTAGCCCGTACACTACCGCTCAAAAACAAACCAGTGATGCGTGCGCAACTGCACCAGGACTCAGATTCCTGTTGCCAATCATTTTTATTCTGCAATTAGATTTTGCAACGTTGGAGACCAACAAAAAAGGGAATTCATCCACTGTCGCGCAAACCCTCTTTTGTACGGACGGCTGACCGAATATTACCACTGGCTAATTTTGCTGTGACAGCCCTAAAAAATCCCCCGGCCCTATTTCCCCTGACTTTCAGGAAGCTTGCCGTACGATTTACCCGTTTTCTGAAGGGACCTGTTTTCGATTGCAAGCCGCTACAAATATGGCGGACCGTCTCTTTGTCCAGATGCTACAGATGGCGCACTTTGGCGATGGTTTCCATGCAAATCGCTCCCGTCTACTCCGGATAAATCCGGAAGATTATCAGGTGATTAATTTATACACCGTTTAACATTAATGGCCGCTCAATAACCAGATTCTACATGGATTTTCCTGTTTATTAAGCGGTGAAAATGTTTTTACCAGCACCCTGGTGCAGGTTTGGGCATGCCATAAATTAGAGTCCTAATACAGCAATTATGGAACTCGTCAAAAATGGTAAAAAAGCAGAATTGGTTCCTGTTTGGATTTCTTTCTTGTGGATACGCTGGGTTCTCGCATTATGGAGAATTGAACCTGAAAGCATTGGTCGGCAGAAGGATCCGTGAGTTACGCAATCGTCGCGGGATTACTCAGGCGGTGCTGGCGGAGAAGGCTGGTCTTAGCATTGAATTCATTGGCCGTGTGGAGCGTGGAAAGCATATTCCATCGCTTTTCCGGATATGTCGGATATGCATGGCGCTCAACTGCACTTTGGGGGATTTTTTTAATCATGCGGATTTCACTTAACCTGAATGAGGAATGACGTTATGGGAACACCTGGTATTGAATATTCGTTGAATTTGAGTTTTACCCAGAAGGACCTTGCGGCCATTGCGGCGGCACATGCCAAGGTTGTTATTGCCAAACCTGCTGACAAGAGCAACCAGAAACCCAATGTGGCCTGGTTAGCCTTTAATCCGCTGGAAAATAACGACATTGCATGGGAAGAGATTTATGGCGTCTATGCATCGAACGTGGCCATGGAAGATGGTGCCGAAATTTCCAAGAGCAGTGTTGTGAACCCGGCCGTTCCCGGCAAGGTTTACGGCCTACTTCCGGATGGCGCTTTTGGTGCACCGGCGGATGGTGGCACGCTGGATAGCTTCACGGTCCTGAACCAGTATGCGAACCAGAAAGGGTATATGGTCGTAGGTCTCACCCAGGATGCGAAGATCGGTGGTGATATTGTGACAGGCAACGCGATATCTGCGTCGAATGTGCTGTTGCAGAACACGGCCATCATTACGCCGTTCACCACAGTTCTTATGTGGCTGCAGTCGAAGGTCAAGAGCAATTCGGTTTGCACGAAAGTGACATCGCCGATGACCGAGGTGACGTTTGGTGGGAATGTGACCAGTCGTTCCTTCCGCTATGATGCGGAGAGTGGCATGTTCCTGTCGGTCTAATTCTGGTTCGGAGCCAGTTCTTATGGGGCTTTTGCCCCATTTTTGCGGCCGAATTGTGCTGAATAGGGTTAACGAAATGTTTGTTAACAGATGGTTAGATTATATCCTGATATTTATGCAACCGGTTGATTCCTGGCGGAGCCTCTGAGAGGAAGGTGGGCGTTTTTCCTGCGAAACGTATGTGAAGAGGGCCCAGTACGGATATTTGCAGGGTTGGGGTGGTTCGTGGCGGCATTGGCATACCCCAATATTTTGTATCTATATGTTTAAAATATCACTTTAAGTAAACGGCACGCAACGGTTACATAGTGTAAGCTTCCAACCGGTATGCATACGAAAAATTGCCACTATTGGACTTCAGACCTCGTTGTTTGCACGCACTGCAGAAACGACGAGTGATCAGAAAACACATCATTTGCAATAGGTTGATAATCACATTAAGCTTTTCATCCATTAGAATACGCTAAAAACATTAGAAAAACATAATGTTTATCAGCCAGAAGTGTGCTGACGGGCCTGCCGATAAAACTACCGCAAAAGGGAAAGACCGAATGAATCATATTTACAAACTGATCTGGAAAAGTAGCCGGACGACCCCCCAAGTGGTTTCGGAATGTGGGAGGTCGCCGCGCAAGGGCGGCACTGTGGATCGGCGGGCACGCCGGAGCCGCAAGCTGCTGGTGTTGGCGATAGCTCTGGCGCTGGGCGGTCTGGAGGTCGGGATACCTGCGTATGCAGCAGCGTTAACCAATAAAACAGGAGAGCCTGGAACCAATGCGAGTAGTGTGGGCGGCAACGGTACTAAGGGGGGAACGGCCTATAGTGGGCTGACGTCGTCTGATTCGGACAGCGTTGCGTCGGATGTGGCGATTCAAGGCGGCGCAGGTGGCAACGGCGGCACCGGCAGCGACGGCAGCGACGGCGGCGCAGGCTACGTCACCGGCGGCACCGGCGGCACCGGCGGCACCGGTGGCACCGGTGGCATCGGTGGCACAGGCGGCGATGGAGTGAGCGGCACGGGATTTACGCTTACCAATAGTGGCTTGATCACCGGCGGCGCAGGCGGCACCGGC
>NZ_JBYCKP010000232.1:0-1161 GCF_057473445.1 Acidithiobacillus sp. TH-A36
CGTCGCGACTGAAGCTTAAGCCCTTGGACAGAAAACGGCGGATAATATCGCCGTCGAGCATGGTTACCGCACGTTCATCCTCCGCTTCGAGCTGTCGTACCAACATCCCGGCCAGCGTACTTTTGCCGCTGGCAGAAAGGCCCGTAAACCAGATGACCAGCCCGCGTCGATCTGCGCCACGATAAGCCTGACGTAAAATCCTGATCACCTCCGGGGGGGAAAACCATTCGGGAATCTCTTCACGGTTGGCGAGCTTGCGGCGTAATTCGGTACCCGAGATGCCTGCCAGGGCTTCGCCATTGGCTTCGCTGACCGGGACATATTGCTGCCGGGTAGGGGAATAGGCGAATTCCGGAAGGAATATGCCGGAAATGCCCATTTCCTGTGCGTGCCGGGCAAACAGTTCCTGGGCAGCAAAAGTGGGATAAAACAGGCCACCAACCGGCGCGCCAGGGTCTGCATGGCCCCGCCCGATAATGAAGTGGGTCGCACCAAAATTGCGCCGGATCAGAGCGTGCCACAGAGCTTCCCGAGGCCCAGCCATCCGCATGGCCAAGGGCAGGGGGGAAAGCAGTGCCCGCCCCTGCGGATAATGATCCAGAACGGCGCGATACACCCGCATGCGATAGGCGGCCTCTATGTCTCCGGGTTTGGTGGGCCCGATGGCGGGGTGCAGCAAGAGTTTGGCACCGGTTCCGGCCTGTTCAAGACCGGCCCGGGTGACGGCAATGTGGGCATGGTGCAGAGGATTGCGGGTCTGGAAGGCAACCACCGGATGCTGTTCCGTCCACTGTGCGCGCAACTGCGCGGGAGTCTGATATTCTGGCGGAAATTCTACCGCTGCAGCACGGCTGAGCGTCTGGGCATCCCAGGGTGTGACAGCACCTCCCACATACCAGGAACCCCGGCCAAACAGTTCTGCTACCCCGGGATGGTTTCTGTCCGCGCTGCCGTAAACCGCCTCGGCCTCCAGTTTTTTGTCTGGTTGATAACACTCCGAGACCGTCAAGGCGGCGAGTGGTGTGCCGTCGCTGCGTTCCAGGCGCAAACGGTCACCCGCGCGCAAAGTAGTGCCCAGCGCATCCTCTACATCCAGCACGACGGGAATGGGCCAGAGTGTCCCATCCTGAAGGCGCATATTTTCCACCACCGATTGCCAGT
>NZ_JBYCKP010000233.1:0-5885 GCF_057473445.1 Acidithiobacillus sp. TH-A36
GGCTAATCCGGCGTTTTCAGCCGTGGAAAAAGCCAGCAGACGGCGCCAGTCTTCCTGCTGAAAGGCATATAAAATGGCCAGAATAGCGGTGATGGTGCCCAATGCAACCAGTAAAATACCGGTGCCGGTAGCGCTGCTCCGGGGTAGCCAGTCGAGCACGGCCCGGCCCAGGGCAAAATAGGCCACATTGAGGATGATACCTGATAATAATGCCCCCGATGCGCCACTGCCGCTACTGTAGGCACCGGGATACCACTCGTAGAAGGGCAAAATGCCCAGCTTGGCACCAAAGCCAATGATGAACAGAATGGCAATGCCAAAGGCCGCTGATCCATAAGTTGCCCAGGACCCCGCCCAGGCCGTAAATTCAGTATTCCTGGCTCCCAGTAAGAGCAGGCACAGCAATAAAGCGACAGCGCCAATCTCGAGCAGGGCCAGCATATACAAATTGGATTGACCGCTTTTTTCACGATTCTGCAGTCCGTCGGCAAGCAGCATGATGGCGCCGCCAAAACTCAAAAATTCCCAGGCAATCAGAAAGGCGATCCCTTCCTGTAAACCGGCAACCCCGAGACTTCCCAGTAAAGCCAGCCCTGCCCCGGACATCCAGATGCCGGGATTTTTGGCGCGGCTGGGGGAAAGGAAGGCGGCCAACGCGGCGAGTCCACCCCAGAATACCAGCCAGGCGGCAGCCGCCTGCAGGTGCCAGGTCACGGGAATGCTGCCCAGGGACCAAAGCTGTCCAGTGTCAGGGCCAGATCCTGCTAGCAGACTGAGGACGCTGCCCACCAGTATCGCCACGGTGCCAAAAATGAGGGCAATCCGTGCGCCGGAACTGAGACGCAGCAGACCGAGAATAATGGCGAGAACAAAAAGCAGTGCGCCCAGCAGGAAACTATTGAGCATATTGGCCTCCTGTTACTTTTTGCGGCATGCGTTCTACCAGAAGCAGCAGGGCATGAATGAGTGCTGCCGGATTGGGTGGACAGCCCGGCAGCCAGATGTCCACCGGGAGAATGCCTTCCAGTCCCGATCCTCCGGCATAACCCTCATCCATGGGCGCGCCTGAGACGGCACAGGTGCCGGTAGCCATGACACTACGTGGTTCGGGCATGGCTTCCCAGGTGGCCAGCAGTACGTCGTGCATGGGTGCGGTTACGGGTCCCGTGACCATCAGCAGGTCGGCAAAACGCGGTGAGGGCGTAAAGAAAATGCCCAGTCGGTGCAAATTATAAAAGGGATTGTCCAGCGCACTGATTTCGGACTCACAGGCATTACAGGAACCGGCGTCCACATGGCGAATGTGCAGACTGCGGCGCTGGCTGGCCGCAATGCGTTTCCGCAGGTCTGCGGCCTCAGCACTTTCCAGTGCCGCTGACCAGATGAGATCACTGCGCTGACGCACGCCAAAAGCCCAGTCGTAGGAACTTTGCATGGCCCCCTCAGGGCATTCCTCCACGCAACGCTGGCAGACAATACAGCGCCCATAATCGATCACCGGTTCGCCATCCACCTGATGAATGGCCTGAGTGGGGCAGCTCTCCACACAAAGATCACAACCGCTGCGGCAGGCCGCGATATCCAGGCGCGGCATTCCCAATACCCCTTCCTGACCATCGGGTCCACTTTGGGGCCAGCGGGTAGCAGCCTTACCGGCTTTAAGTCCTGTCCAGGTCCATAATGGCATGATTTTCTCCTAGCGGTCGCAACCGGCAATGGTGAGGCCGAAGCTCGCTTCGTTAATGGCGTAATCCATCATGTTGGTACCGTGTACCGTCAGTGGAAACACCCGCCAGTTGGAAAACGAGGGCGATTTGATTTTGACCCGTTGCAGGCGTCCATCCTCAATGCGGACGGCGTAAATCAGCGTGCCTCGCGGGGTTTCGGCCCAGCCCAGGCCCTGCTGTGCTCCGCCTGGCACGTCGAATTCCGCATGCACAGGACCGGCTTTGAGACGACCCGAAGCCTGTACCAGCAGGGCAATGGCTTCCCGCAGGGCTTCCCCACGAACATCACTACGGGCCATGGCATCACCTTTCTGGCGCACTGGTACGTTGAAACGTAATTTGTGGTAAGCCGCATAAGGATGGTCCCGGCGCAAATCACGATCGAGCCCGGAAGCGCGGGCGACGGGACCGGTAGCCCCCTGATCAAAAGCGGCACTTGGCGAAAGTACGCCGGTGCCCATCAGGCGATCCAGGTGGGTCGCCGTTTGCTGCAACCGATCCAGATAAGCCTCGCCTTCATCAATGATGGGCTCCAGAGCATGGGCCAAATGCTCGGCCTGCAAGTCCCGGCGGAGCCCACCTACCCGCAGCAGGCTACGTAAATAGCGGGAACCCGTTAATTCTCCGGCCAGTTGTTTGACTTTTTCTTCCATCAGGAAGCCGGTGGCGGCACCGACTTTGAGGGTCGTGGTTTTGGACAGCTGTCCAAAATAGTGGAAATGGTTATAGAGACGCTCCAGTTCCACAAGGATCACCCGCAGCAGTTGCGCCCGGGGCGGGACTTCAATGCCCCAGGCATTTTCAACGGCCTGACAATAGGCGAGAGCATGGCAGGCACTGCCCACTCCGGAAACCCGCTCGGCCAGGTAAACACTGCGCTGCGCGTCCTGGCCGGCAAAACGGGCTTCCATGCCCCGGTGCTTGAAAAACAGGCGCGGATGGTAGTGAAGAATGGCCTCACCAATATAGGAATAGTGAAATTCACCAGTTTCCACCACATCAGCACGCACCGGCCCCCAGTATAAATCCTGCACCTGATCCCCCTGCACTTCGGGCATGGTGGGGGGCTGGTAAAGGCCGCTCAGGTGACCTGAACTGCCGTTTATGCCGAGGGGCGGCTGGGGAATGCTGAAACCTTCGTGAATAATGAGGGGAAAGGGTTCGGGATGCCCGGTAAAATGCAGACCGCCCAGGTCCTGCATTTCCCGTTCGTACCAGCCCAGGAGCGGTACAAGCGCTGCGAGCGAAGGAATGGTATCCGTGCCGCGTAATTCCAGCAGGACAAATTCGGGATTGTCTTTCTGGCTCAACAAATAACGCACGACGCATTGCTGCCCTTCCCAGTCATGCCAGGCCATGAGGAAACGCATCTGCTGATCCAGGCATTCCTGAGCGACTGCTGCAAGCTGCCCCGCAGTGACAGAGCGAATGCTGCAATTATTCATGGGACTGTGCATATTCATGGCTGCACCATAAATGCCTGTTGGAAAAATCCCCACAAGCCACTGGGCCACCAAAGTCCCAGTACCAGCACAGGAATCAGGGCCAGCCACATGGGTAGGCTATTCCACAGGGATAACTTGAGGGTGGGCACTTCATCGGGTTCCGGTTCCGGACCCCAGATCATGCGCCGGAAATGATTCATGAAAGCAATAAATATGAGAATGAGCAGAATGGCCATCACCCAGACTGCCCAGGGGTTGGGGCTGAGAATGCCACCCCGCAAAATGGTCAGCTCCGATAAAAACAAGCCGAAGGGCGGGGCTCCGGTAATAGCCACAGCACCCAGTAACCAGAGGGCGCCCGTCACCGGATAGTAGCGCAGTACCTGACGCATTTTACGCATGGACTTGGTGCCGTAAGCACGCATCATGTTGCCCGCCCCGAAAAACATCAGGGATTTATTCATGGAGTGATTGACCATGTGATACATGGCTCCGGCAAAGGCAATGGGGCCACCAAAGCCGAAACCAATGGCCAGTACTCCCATATGTTCCAGGGAGGAATAGGCCAGCATGCGCTTGGCGCCATCCTGACGAACGATAAACAGGCCTGCCACAAAAAGGGATATTACGCCCAGTACCAGTAGTGCAGTGTGCCCCATGAGGCTGTAACCGCCACTGTCGACAATGGATAAAAACCGATAAATCCCCAGCAGGGCAATGTTGAGCAAAGCACCGGAAAGCATGGCGGACACCGGGGCCGGGCCTTCGCTATGGGCATCAGGTAGCCAGGTATGCATGGGGGCGAGACCCACCTTGGTGCCAAAACCCACCAGAGTCAGGAGAAAAGCCAGAAACAAAAGGGTTTCGGGAACCTTGGGGGCGACTTCACGGAGATTGGCCCAGGTCAGCGCATAAGTCGGGCCAAGCACGAAGGTGCCACCCCAGTAAAAAAGGATAATACCCAACAGGGCCAGGGCCAGCCCCGCAGAAACGACGATCAGGTACTTCCAGGCCGCTTCGATGCATTCGGCTTCTTTCTCGAAACCCACCAGAAAAGCGCTGACAATGGTCGTGAAATCAATGGCAATCCAGAAAATACCGGGATTGTTCATCAACGGCGCAATGAGCATGGTCAAGGCAAAACCCGCCTGCAGGGCATAGTATTTGTGCAGTCGGGGTTTTTCTTCGGGAAGCAGGCGCATGTAGCCAATGGCGTAAATGGACGCCAGCAGATAAACCAGGCCCACGCAAAACAGTACCCAGGCCCCCAGAGGGGTCAATAAAATGTACTGCTCCCCGGTGACCAGAGCCTTATCGGGAACGGCCACGAGAATCGCCAGAGTCAGGCCGAAAACTGCTATGGAAGTCAGCAGGTTGAGATATTCGGCCAGATGCGGCAGACGCAGGGCGAGCATCAGAATGATGGCGACGGCGGGGATGATCCAGAGTGCGGCAATCAGTGCATCAAAATTCACCATGGCTTAACCCACCAGCTTTTGCAGGCCACGACTGCTGGTTGTACCGGCATGGGTCTGGAGGAATCGGACCAGCATGCCGAAGGCCATGACGATTGTCAGCAAATCAAAGATGATCACCAGCTCAAGCAGGGCGGGCATACCCGGAACCAGAATCTGTGAGCCCAGAAATATTCCGTTTTCGATGACCAGCAGGCCAAGAATGTGGCTGATAGCCTCCGAACGCAAAATCATCATCAAAAAGCCGATGAGTTTCAGGCTGAACATGCAGGTCAGGGCCAGCACGGCAATATTGTCGGTCAGATGCAGGGCAACACCGAGTTGCCGGGATACCTCATAGGAAAAAATCACCAGTGCGGCACCGAGAATCATGCTGGAAGAAGGCTTCAGCAGGGGGGTGAATTCGCGCTGAATATCCAGTCGTTTGACCAGTCGGAGGACCAGATAGGGTAAAAAAGTGCCCCGAAACAAGGCCGTCAATGCCGCAATAATATACAGCTCGGGATAATGTCCATAGTAGCCAATGGATGCAGAAATGGCCGCAATGGTCCAGGATTCCGCCGCAAAAGCATAAACATGATTTTTCAGCCAGTGGGAAGCGAGCATGACAAAAGATAAAACCAGCGCGAGGATCGCCAGCAGGCTGAATAATGAGGTGGCCAGCGGACCGAGATGAAATATCAGCATGGGTCGCTCCTAGAGTTGGTCGGCAACAATGGCCAATACGGCAAAAAGAAAAGACAGCGCCAGGGGCTCCTGATAGCGATAAAAGCGCAGACGGGACTGCATGGTATCGACGCCCACCATAAGCAGGCCGATCACGCCGTATTTGGCCAGGATGATCAGCAGGGCCAGGAGGACTGACGGAAAGCTGCCAGTGGTGGACAAACCCCAGGGAAACAGAAATACATTGAGAAAAATCGTGTAAAAAATGAACTGTTTCATCCAGCTTGCCCATTTCAGCAGAGCCAGCAGGGGGCCGGAATATTCTAGGATGCGCGCCTCATCAATCATGTAGATTTCATAGGGGATCGTGGAATGAATGGGCAAGCGGTCAGTTTCTACGGTAAGTAGAATGAAAAAAGCCAGAATCAGGAAAATATGGGCGGGACTCCAGTAGGCTACCGGATTTTTGGCCAATAGATGATTGGCGACAAAAGGCAGCATGGAATGGTCCAGAAAAGTGATGCCTACAAATACCAGGATCAGCGTCGGTTCGGCGAGAATGCCGAGCATGA
>NZ_JBYCKP010000234.1:0-7678 GCF_057473445.1 Acidithiobacillus sp. TH-A36
TTAATGAATAATTCAGTATCATCATGGAGTTACTGAACCATAAACCTCTCGCTATAAGATATCAATAATATAACTGTAAAAAATTGAAACATGGTTACATATGATTACACTTGGTATCTTAAAAATAATTTCAACTATGGTGTTTTTTGTGAATTAAAAGAAAAGGTATTATTTTGAAGAAAATATGCAAATAAAAAAGCATCACCTTCTGTGGGTTAGAAGGTGATGCCATGACCGTTGAACAAAAGGGTCAGTGGGTTTATCAGCCTGCCAGGGCGAGCATTAACTGGTTGAGACGGGCCACAAAACCAGCAGGATCCTCCAGTTGTCCGCCCTCGCTCAAAATCGCCTGATCCAGTAACAGCGATGACCACTCCGCAAAGCGTGACGCATCTTTTTCACTTTCTATGCGGGTCAACATAGGATGGGTAGGGTTGATTTCCAGGGTGGGTTTGGTACTGGGTACTTCGTGTCCAGCCTGCTTCAATAATTGCTGCATATACAGGGCCATGTCCCGTTCGCCCAGGACCATGCAAGCAGGAGAACTGGTCAGCCGGTGGGAAACCCGAACCGCTTCAACCCGATCACCCAGCGCATTTTTGATACGCTCCACCAGACCTTCTGCGGTTTTTTCGATTTCTTCCTGAGATTTGCGTTCTTCTTCAGTTTCAATGCTACCCAGATCAAGCGTGCCTTTGGCTACAGAGCTCAGGGCCTTGCCTTCAAATTCATGGAGGTGGCTGGTCAGCCATTCATCCACACGGTCGCTGAGCAGCAATACTTCAATGCCCTTTTTACGCAGCAGTTCCAGTTGTGGACTGTTTTTGGCAGCAATAAAAGTATCCGCAGTAATGTAATATATTTTGTCCTGACCTTCGCGCATACGGCCCATATAATCAGCCAGAGAAACATTCTGGGTTTCAGTATCGGAATGGGTGCTCGCAAAACGTAATAATTTCGCGATTTGTTCGCGATTGGCAAAATCTTCACCAGGACCTTCTTTCAGTGCCCGTCCAAACTCATTCCAGAAGTTTTGATATTTTTCGGGTTCTTTTTCAGCCATTTCTTCCAAAAGGCCCAGTACCCGTTTGATGGAGCCCGAGCGCATCTGGTCAATGACCCGGTTGCCCTGAAGAATTTCGCGGGAAACATTCAGGGGGAGATCGCTGGAATCAATGACGCCGCGTACAAAGCGCAAATAACGGGGCAGAATCTGGTGTTCGGTATCGTCCATGATGAAAACGCGCTGCACGTAAAGCTTGATGCCGTGCGTCTGATTGGGTTCCCAAAGATCAAAAGGTGCCTTGCCGGGAATGTAGAGCAGAGAAGTATATTCGAGGCGACCTTCCACCCGGTTATGCGCCCAGGCCAGTGGATCAGCATAATCATGGCTGACGTACTGATAAAATTCCTTGTATTCTGCATCACTGATTTCAGACTTGGAACGTTGCCAAAGAGCAGAGGCTTTATTGACGGTCTCCCAGCTATCGCCGGGCTTGCCATCTTCGCCCGCTTTACGCATCAGAATGGGTAGGGGAATATGGTCTGAGTATTTGTTGATAATGCCGCGCAAGCGCCAGAGATTCAGAAGGTCCTGGCGTTCATCTTCGCGTATGTGCAGCACTATCTCGGTACCGCGCTCTGGCAAATCGATGGTTTCGAGGGTGTAGGCGCCCGTCCCATCGGACTCCCAGCGTACACCATGCTCTACTTCCATTCCGGCTCGACGGGTACTCAGCGTTACGCGGTCGGCGACAATAAAGGCAGAATAAAAACCTACGCCAAATTGACCAATCAGTTTGGCATCCTTGCTCTGATCGCCACTCAGTCTCTCAAAAAATTCTTTGGTTCCCGACTTGGCAATGGTTCCAATGTTGGCAATGACTTCGTCGCGGTTCATGCCGATACCATTGTCGCGGACAGTTAATGTGCCTTGTTCGGCATCAAAATCTACCTGCACTTTGAGTTCGCTGTCCCCCGCAACCAGACTGGGATCCGCCAAGGCTTCAAAGCGCAGTTTGTCACAGGCATCAGAGGCATTGGATATCAGTTCACGCAGAAAAATTTCTTTGTTTGAATACAGAGAATGAATCATCAGATGCATCAGCTGATTGATTTCAGTCTGAAATTTTAGAGTTTCCTTGTTGGTGGTCATTATTTCTCCTTCCTATGGACAAGTTGTCTGAGCAGCTATCATTTCAATAGACAGACTGGAAGTGGGGCCTGCTTCACCGAGAATCAAGAGCACTTATAGACCGTTCTGCCGGGACAATGGACTTTACGCATTGAGCTTGCCACCTCGACAGGCATAGGGTCATCCTCTAATATTGATGAAATCTCTCAACATTGTAGGTTGTTTATGTCAGATCCAGTCCTGTTGACGGCTATTGATGGATCACAAAATGCCTTGCTGGCGGCTGCTGTGGCGGCGCGCTTTTCACGTCTTCTTGGTGCACGTCTTGGCCTGGTGACTTCCCTGCATGTGGCCAGTGATCCACTGGGTTTTGGCGGAGGACTGTTTTCCCGTGATCTGACGGATCGCATGCTGGCAGAATCCCGCCTTGAAGCGGAGAGTAACCTGCGCGCCGTCGCCGAACGTATTGAAGAACATTGTGATATTGGGCTGCCAGAATATTTTCTGCTGGAAGGGGCGCCAGAACAGGAAATTCCGCGACTGGTCCAGAGTCTTCCGGAAACGATCATGGTGGTGATAGGGCAGCGTGGTTTTGGCACGGAAAGTAAACCGCGAGGGTTACCCCATCTTCTTGGGGGACTCGGTGCAAAACTGAGCCTGACATTGGCCGTACCGGTATTGCTGGTGCCGCCTGATACGAACATCGATCAACTGTGTTCTGCGGTCTTTTGTTCCGATCCGTCGCAGGGAGATCGCTGAGTGGAATTGTTCCTGCCTATCGCGCATATGGACGTGAATATCTGGCTGATAGTCAGTTTTGGTTTGGCGGTGGGTTTTCTGTCGGGATTGACCGGAGTGGGTGGGGGAATTTTGATTACGCCTCTGCTGATTTTTATCGGGGTCCCGCCACTGGTTGCTGTGGGTACCGGAGCGGCCCAGATTGTTGGTGGCTCGGCTATTGGCAGTTATGCGCACTGGCGCATGGGTAATGTCGATATGCGCATGGCTTTTGTCCTGTTGGCAGGGAGCTGGACGGGAGGGCTGATCGGTGTACACATTGCCCGGATTCTGGAGGCGGGTGGCCACTTCAGTCTGGTGGTGACTTTTCTGTATGTCATTTTGCTGGGTGTCATCGGTACTTCCATGTTGATTGAATCGCTGCTGGCTTTGCGTGGTCGGCATGGGCATGCATCCCAAAAAAACCGGACAAAAAATCAGTCCATTCTGCAGCGCCTTCCGGGACAAATGGATTTTCCGGTTTCAGGATTGCGTCTTTCTTTTCTGACCCCGGTTTTACTGGGTTTTGGCGTGGGCTTGCTTACCGCGCTGATGGGGGTTGGAGGTGGTTTTGTGATGGTGCCCATCATGCTTTATGTATTGAAAATGCCCACCAAGGTGGTGGTAGGTACCTCATTGTTTCAATTGCTGTTTACCACGGCTGAAGTGGGTATTTTGCAGGCGGGAATGAATCATGCCGTAGACCCTTATCTGGCTCTGGCTCTGGTTTTGGGTTCCATTTTCGGCACGCAGTTCGGGGCGCGGGCCGGGGCGCATATGAAGGGGGAGCAGCTGCGTCTGGTGCTGGCCCTGGTGGTCGTGGGCGTAGCTATCAAGATGGGGTTGGGATTATTTATTACGCCCGAACACATTTTCAGCATGGCGCGGGTTGTTTAGATGATTTATCTGCGCCTGATGCTCATGCTGCTGACTATGGGTTCTGCCATGCTGGCCGAAGCGTCTACGCCCCTGGTAGTGGCTACCAGTACGGATAAGGTGAACGTGACCAGCCATTTTGTCGGGGAAAACCTGCTGGTGTATGGTGCCATCACGGGTCCGGGGCAGGTCATTGTCATACTGCGTTCGCCCGACAGCACTGAAGCCATGCAGCAAAAAACCCGAACCGGACCAATCTGGCTGAATGGTGCAAAGGTAACGGTGACCAGGGCTCCGGGTATCTGGCAGCGGCTTTCTTCGGCCCCGGTCAGGCACATTCTGCCTGATGATACCCTGCAGAAACTGGGATTAACCCTGTCTTCGCTGGTAGATAAAGCCCGTTTCGCTCCCGAACCCGATCATTTGGATACCTGGCAAAAAGCCTTTCTGGATGAGAAAATTCGCCACCGCAATTACGTGGTGGAACCCGCTGGGGTCACTCTGAAGCAGGGGTTATTTTCGGCGAAAATCAGGCTGCCGGCGTCATTGCCTCTGGGTCATTATCAATTGCTGACTTATCTGGTCCGGCAGCAACAGGTGGTTGCAGTCCGCAAGCAGCAGATTGATGTCCGCCAGGTCGGTTTCCAAGCGTGGATTGCCCGTTTTGCCAGAGAGAACAGCTGGGTCTATGGCATTGTTCTGACTTTTATTCTGGCAGGATTGGGTTTTGCTCTGGGTATCCTCATGCGTCGCCGTTCAGCCTGATGGATTCAGTTGTCTGCATGTTTTTGCGCCAGAAAAGCCACGCCATCCAGTACCTGATAAAAGTCCTGTGCGAAATAATCCGGCTGAATATCGTTGTAGGATTTGGCACCCTGATTGGAGTCTATAAAAATGGTTTTGAATCCAGCCTGTTGCGCGCCATAAATATCCCGAAACATGTCGTTACCCACATAAATGGCCTGATGTGGTGCTACTTCGAGTTGTTCGGCAGCCATTTGAAATAATCGGGAATCAGGCTTGCGATATCCGTAATCACCGGAAATGATGCGAATGTCGAAATACTTTTTGATATTCAATGCGCGCATTTCGGGCAGGGCAAAACAGCGTTGGGCATCGGAAATGAGGGCAAGCTGGTATTGTTCCTGCAAGCTTTTGAGGGTTCTTTTGACGCCTTCATAACGTTCCAGGCGGGTTCTGGAAATGCCACGATGCAGCCGCGCCAGTTCCTTGGCCAATTTTTCCCTGCCGTTCAGTGGCTTGCTGTTTTCCTGAATCAGAATGGTATGCCAGATGGCTTCCACATCAATTTCCGGATAGCGTTCGGTGGATTGGCGTTTGCGTTCTTTCATGACGGCGAAATAGCGTTCGCGCACTTCCCGACGATTCATGAAAACCCGGTGATATGTCAGGTAATGAGAAATTCCTCGATAAATTTCCTCCATGTCTTCATTGGTTTCTATGTTGATCAGTGTGCCATACAAGTCAAAGCAGACAGCGCGAATAGACATGAGACTACCTCCTTAGAACAGAGAGTGCAGCATGAACCAGAATTTGACTGTAACGCCAGTCCAGCCAGGAATTACGGGCGATGCGTAACAGCGTCATGCCCATGTAAAAGGGAATTCTCCGGGTGATGGCTGCAAATGCCGCCTGTCGGTCGGGAAAATGGGTGCTGTACTCCCAGAGAAAATGACCGATGTAGGACTCGGCCTGCTCACCATGATGGTTGTTGCGCAGGAAATGGTGTTTGATTTCACCGGCAATCATGCCCAGGTCGTAGGCGCGGTCAGCGCGCTTGATGCGCTCGAAATCAATGGCAATAATGGTTCGGGGGTGCGCAAACAAAAAATTGGATGGAGTGGCATCGCCATGAATCAGAACCGCCTGATCGCTCCACATACAGGGAGACTGCTGCCACTGATCGCGAAATCCATAAACTTCGCGCACTTGTGCTTCGCTAATGCGGTGGCGTCGCTGCAGACGCGCCACGATTTTATCAAAGTAGGCAAACTGGGTATGAAAGTGAACCGTCTCAGCGCTGGCCGTGTGGTTATGTAACTTGGCCAGAAACCAGGCGAGATCGGTGAGACGGGCATACAGCAAATCTTCATGGTGTTCAGCAAGACTCTGACTCATCACACTCGATAATGATTGACCGGGACAATATTCTTCCACGACCAGACTATTCATGTGGCGGGCAATGCCAAAAGCCTGAGGAATATGAAAATGCTTATGATTGAGACCGATGTTGCGCAAATAATGCAGATTTTGCCATTCATTCCAGGCTCTTTCCCAGGCGTTTTGGGGATCTTTACCCGGACGCTGAAAAAATTTCCCGATCACCTTTTGCTGAGAATGAGTTTCTTCATACAGAAATACCTCATTGGAAGCAGGAAACTGAAATACCCGAAAATTGCGGACCTGATCATTTGGCAGTATTTGCGGATAAACTTCATCGCGTAAATAGGCAAAAAGCGGATCCTGAGGATTCAGGCGCCCGAGATATTTCACGATATCTGCTCCATTCTGTTGCTCTTACAGTTCATGGCGGTGGCTCCTGAAGGGCGGGATGCAGCTCTATGTGTTCAATAGTCCAGCCTGGTTCCAGTCTTGCCAGGGTTGGGGCGATGTTGTCCATGATCTGACGACCCAGATCTTGCTGTGCTGTCGGTGAATGTGAAACCTGATTCAAGTCTGGAAAGGCCATGAAGGGATTGACAATCAGGCTCTCAAAATGTTTTTGGGCGTCATGTAGAGGCTGCCAGGGTCCGTGCCCGTGAAGAATGGCAACAGGGTGAATGGTCAACGCTTTTTCAGAGCCATCAGCACTGCGCACCATCACCCCGAAAGAACCCAAGTCCAGAGTTTTTTTCATCAGTTTGGGAACATTTGTTTTTTTGGGTACCGGTTTTTCAGGAGTCGGGCTGACAGATTGTGGAGATATCGGAATGTTGAGGGCAATACCAATGGCAATGGCGGCAGTGATCAGCGCGATAATAACCACCAGAATCCAGGGTTTTTTTCTGGAACGGGGAGATTTGCGTGGGGCCAATGTTCATCACTCCTTTGCGGAATGCCCGGATGTTCCAGGCTATCAACTGATTTGTATCATGGTCTGCAGCCAGAGACCAAACCGGGCAATACGTCGCGCGGGTCAAAGTCGCTGCAACGTCCCAGGGCAACTGCAGTTTTTGGTTTTAAGCCTGTATTTATGCCTTCTGTCAGCCTCATTAATCATCTGCACGATGGGTATGACATGAAGTTGATGGCACCAGAACGGCTGACCTTCATGTCCTTATTGCAAGAGACGTGAATATGAAGCGGCTTATTGCTGCCGGCTATTGCGCCAGGCCAGCCAGAGCAGTGGGATCGCCCATAGGGCGGAGAAGGTGTAAATCTGATTCAGTGAAATGACATGTTGCAGTGGACCCAGTCCGGTAGAGCCGATGCCTTCGCCAATCATCAGCGCTCCAACCAATAGTCCAGCCATTTGCGTGCCTTCCTTGCCGTGTGCGGCTACCCCGAAAGCCATGCTGTAGGGATAGTATATACCGCAAGCCGCACCGGCCAGGGCAAATGCCAGTAACAGCGCCGTTGCACTGAGCAGATGGGGGATGATGATAAAGCAGGCTGCCATACCGATAGGCGCCAGACGATAAATCCAGCGTCGGGAAAGAAAGCGGTCGGGAATGCTGCCCAAAATGAAGCGGGCAACGGTCATGCCTCCCCAGAACAGCGACAGTGCCAGGGCGCCGGTTGCGGCAGGAAGGTGGTGGTCGACACTGACCAATACATTGGCCCAGCTGCCAAAGCTGCCTTCACAGATCGCATAAATCACTACTGCAAAAGCGAAGGGCACCATGGAGCGTCGCCAGGCACGTAAGCCGC
>NZ_JBYCKP010000235.1:0-2043 GCF_057473445.1 Acidithiobacillus sp. TH-A36
CCATGGGCTCAAGAATATCTTCAAGCCGCGCCTCCAGGGCATTGATGGTGTTGATGACATCAAACTCCTGACGGGAGCAGGAAGGACAGGCAATCAGGTTAATACCCTTCTGCCGCAGGTGCAGGCTCTTGAGAATATCAAAGCCAACCCGGATTTCTTCGACGGGATCAGCGGCCAGGGAAATACGGATGGTATCGCCAATACCATCACGCAGCAGCAGACCCAGACCAATGGCGGATTTTACCGTACCCGAACGCAGACCACCCGCCTCGGTAATGCCCAGATGCAGGGGATAATCCACTTTTTCTGAAAGCAGTCGGTATGCCCCTACTGCGAGAAAAACGTCGGAAGCTTTCACGCTGATTTTAACATCGTGGAAATTCAGCTCATCGAGAATGCTCACATGCCGCAAGGCAGACTCTACCAAGGCTTCAGGCGTGGGTTCGCCATATTTTTCCTGAATATCTTTTTCCAGGGAGCCGGCGTTGACGCCGATACGAATGGGAATACCCTTGTCCTTGGCCATTTCCACGACCAGACGGGTTTTGTCCAGTGACCCGATATTACCGGGATTGATACGCAGGCCATCGACACCATCGGCCATGACCTGCAGAGCGATGCGATGATCAAAATGAATATCGGCAACCAGAGGTGTTTCCACCTGCGCGCGGATGGCCTTGAAAGCCTCAGCAGCATCCATACTGGGTACAGAAACCCGAACAATGTCTGCTCCCACCGCTTCCAGACGGCGAATTTGCGCCACAGTGGCTGCTACGTCCCGGGTTTCGGTATTGGTCATGCTTTGCACGCTGATCGGCGCATCTCCACCGATGGCGACTTTTCCAACGTGAATTTGCCGGGTTTTACGACGCTGAATAGGAGATTCATGGTGCATGGGATGCCTCGCTAGTAACAGATGCGCTTACGGAAAGCGCTGCGGAAGTGATTGGGGCAACAACGTCGGGTTGTGCACTATGGTTTAGCACAGCACGATGCCGGTTAACAGGGCTGTGAATATCTGCCGAACTGTGTACTGACGCTGTAATAGCTGGAACAGCAGCAGATTGCGTGCTTGCGGTGGGGGCGGTTCCCAGTTGCAGACGGGCCACGCCCATGGCGTTCGCAGGAAGCGCAATAGCTTTACCCTGATAATGAATGGTGACGCCCTGGGCATTGCCAACCAGAACCTGATAAGGAGGTTTTCCTGAGTTCACTTTGAGCAGATCACCCGGACGACCGAGGACCGCCAACAAGGTTTTACCGGTAGCGTCCCTGACCTGCACCCAGCAGTTGGCATGAAACTGGAAAGCGATTCCCGCAGTCGTATTGCTGGTCACTGTAGAGCTGGTCGCAGCCGGTTGCGCTGTGGCCGTCACTGGACTGGAGCTGCCCACAGCCTGACTGCGAGTAGCTACGACCACACTTTGAACAGAAGCAGTGGGCGCTGTATTGGAAATTGCCGGCTCAGCCAGGGTCGCCGGCATGGAGGAAACGCTGTGGCTGTTATTTTCAGGTAGTACGGTAGAAGTGTTCTCGCTCCGCCCCCAGAACCACCAGACAGCCACTATCACGGCAATTAATATCAAGAAAGAAATCAGCAGGGTGCGTTTGCTGTAATCCAGTAAGGGACTTTCGCCATCAGGAAGCAATTGGCGCGTCGGAGAAATTCCCGACCCCGCGTTGGCGGCGTCATAATTACGCAGCAACGGTTCCGGATCCAGATCCAGAATGCGTGCATAATTCTTGAGGAATCCACGGGCAAAAGTCGCTCCGGGAAGCACGGCATAATTCCCTTCTTCAAGCCCTTGAACCTGAATTTCAGTAATATGTAAGCGCTCTGCTACTTGCTTTAGAGTCCAGCCACGTGCTTCACGAGCATTTCGCAAATCCGGATTGCTGGAGCTTTCATCCATAGAGTCCATCTCTTGATCAGCCATGTTGCAGCAACAATTGTTGCGCTTTTTTTCCCGCATCGGAATACGGTGCGGCATTGACGCAGCGCTGCCACAGAGCCGCAGCCTGTTCCGGGCGTCCTTGCCGGGC
>NZ_JBYCKP010000236.1:0-8892 GCF_057473445.1 Acidithiobacillus sp. TH-A36
TTTATGCCGATCCGGAAGTGGCGCCATTACGCCGATCCCAAGGTGGCGCCATTACGCCGACTGCGGTTTGGCTCCATATTGCCGATCCGTGACACCACATTCTGGTCCGGCAAAATACCCACCACCTGATGCTGCTGCAACGTATGTAAAAGAGGACGGATGCCCTCTTCCTTGGGCGTCAACCGCGCGCCACTGCGTCTCCGACCTGCAGCCATCAATGCATTTAACGCCGGGTTGCGGGTGCCCATATATAGCACCGTCACCGGCCAGCGATGACCAATATATTGTACGGCCGCTTCCCAGGCCCCCAGGTGGGCGGTAAACAAAATGACACCGCGTCCTTCTGCCAGCGCAGCATCCACCTGTTCCACACCGCGCACCTCACGAATCAGCCGCAAAGCCCGGGGCAGGGGCCAGAACCACAGGGGTCCCAGTTCCAAAGCCGCCTGGCCCAATGTGCGAAAATGCTGGCGTTGCAAATCGTGGCGCTGCACCAAAGAAAGATCGGGAAAAGCAATGGCCAGATTTGCGTCAACCACCTGGCGGGGTCGCCGCATAATCCGCCGGGCGACATCGCCGAGCGCGGAACCCAACGCCGCCCGCCATGAACCCGGCAAAACGGCTGCACCACGCAGCAGGGCGACAATCAACCACACCTGCGACTGCTGTCCGGGGCTTGCCCTGGAGGATTCGACCGATGATTTAGCCACCTGATTCCTGATCTGTTCCGCAAAGCGCACATCATAAACGCGGGACCGGCCTTTTGTCGCTGCCTTCCCCCCGTTCCCAGCCTTGGTTATATTCCGGTAATGAATAATGTTACCGATAATGATCTGGTTATTCTGGGGGGGACTTTCGACCCCATCCACTACGGGCATCTGCGCGCCGTAGAGGAAGTCCGTCAGGCCCTCAAGACTGCCGAGGTGATGCTGATTCCTGCAGGTCATCCGCCGCATCGTCAAAGTCCCTGGGCTGCCGCCCGACATCGTCTGGCCATGGCCCGCATTGCCGTCGCCCACCACCCCCGTTTTGCCGTCAGTGATCGGGAGGTGGGACGCAAGGGGCCGTCCTATACCGTGGACACCCTCCGCGCCCTGCGTCAGGAACGCCCGGATGCCTTACTGGCCATGGTCATTGGCATGGATGCCTTTTTGCGTTTTGATACCTGGCGCGACTGGCAACAGATTCTGGAATTAACCCATCTTATCGTCACCGGACGACCGGGCTGGCCGGCTGCCGAACTTCCCGAAGCCTTGCGGCAAACCCTCTATCAACGGCGTTGCGACGATATCCGCCAGCTCCACCAACAACCCGCCGGCTTCATTTTTTTTCAGACCATCACCGCACTGGAAATCTCCGCGACCAGTATTCGCAGTCTGTTGGCCAACGGCCAAAGTCCGCGCTTCCTGTTACCCGACGAAGTATTGGATTATATTGAGAGCAAGGGGCTCTACCAAAGCCCGTAAATCGACTCAAAGGATTATTGCACTTGGCGACAGCAGAAAATCTCCGCGACATTATTGTGACTGTTCTTGATGAACACAAAGCCCTCGATATCAAAGCCATCGACGTCCGTAAACAGACCGACATTACGGATTATCTGATTATTGCCTCTGGCACCTCCGACCGTCATCTCAAGGCCCTGGCTGATCATGTCATGGCCCGCATGCGCGAAGAGGGCGTCCGGCCACTAGGAAAAGAAGGGCTCAGCGTGGGTGATTGGGCACTGGTAGATCTCGGCGATGTGGTGGTTCACGTCATGCGCCCTGAGGTGCGCGATTTTTATCAGCTCGAACGGCTCTGGGGAGAACTTCCCCAGATGCGTGGGCAAAACGAACGCCGCTGATTATCGATGCGGCTCCGGATTCTTGCCATCGGCAACAAAATGCCAGTCTGGGTGGAAAACGGTGTCGCTGAATATGCAGCCAGAATGCCGCCACAGTGTCGGGTGGAATGGCGCGCCCTGCCAATGGCCAAAAGGGGGCGCAGTGGCGACCCGATCCGGTGGCGGCGTGAAGAAGGCGAGCGAATACGGAGTGCCACGCCTGCAGGGTCCGAGAAAGTCGCCCTGGAAGTGGGTGGCAAAGTACTGAGCAGTGAGGCCTTGGCGCAGCGTATGGATGCCTGGTTTCTGGGTGGCCGCGACGTCACCTTCTGGATCGGCGGACCGGATGGACTGGACCCCGAATTACAGGCTGACTGGCAATGGTCATTGTCGGCCTTGACCATGGCGCATCCTGTTGTGCGGGTAGTTTTAGCGGAACAATTATATCGGGCCTGGAGCATTCAGGCCGGATTACCTTATCATCGTGGCGCAGAGGAGTGACGCTGACGTGAAGCAAATGTGGATAAAACCGGGAGTCATCCGGATAAGTATGGCCCTGACCCTGAGTCTCGGACTGAGCGCCTGTGCGCAAATGGTCGAAGTCAGCCCCCAGCAGAGCAGTTCGGATGCCATTGCCGTGCAGGCGGGGCGGGAGCACATTCTGGCCCTTTCACCTGCCGTCAATGATGCCCAGCTGGCACCGGTTAAAAGCGCATTGACAGCCGCTCAATCCGCGCAGTCCCGGGGCGATTATCTTCTGGCAGAGCGCGAAACCCTGCTGGCGAAAGTATTGCTGGATAATATTCAGGTTCGTCTCAAGAGCTCTCCCGGCAGCAGTCAGCGCCAGGCCCTGCAGAGCCAGATCGCCAATCTGCAAAGCCAGATCGCCGCAACCCACCAGCAAATAGATGCCACCAAGGCACAAATCGCCAAGGAGTCTCAATAATGCGCGTCCACGCCCTGATTGCTGCCGCCCTGTTGTTGTCATTTCCCGCGCTGGCCAGTGCCGATGTCGCAACCACCCGGGTATTACAACAATCCCTGCAACGCCTGCAGAATGCCCAGCGCAACGGGCCGGCCATTCCGCCAGCCACTTTATCGGGCTTGCAGGAATCCCTGCAAATGATGACCCGTGATCAGGTCAACCCGGCAATCTTTCAGGTCGACAAAGCCATTTTTGACGCCCGGATGGCGGGCCTGCAGGAACAGCGCCAATCTATCCATCAGCAGACCAGCCTGAGTAAGCTGCAACAACAGGTTCAATCGCTGACCAGCCAGCATCAGGCCCTGCAGAACGAATATGCGCGACTCCGCCAGCAACTGGCCAGCAAAACCATGACCGGCGCGCAAACCCAGCATTTACAGGCAGAAATTCAACAACAAAAACAGATGCTACAGGCCGAAGAAAAGCATCTCGCCAACCTTGCCAAACAACCACCAGGTTCGCTAAACGGCTTATCCAGCAGTACCGCCATTACCAGCACCACGAGCCTGCCTGCTTATGGCAAGGCTTTGACCGTATATGCCCGGGTGCAGGCCGCCAGCGACGGGGTGCATGTCTCCATGCCTGCCGACAGTCTTTTTGGCAGCGATAACCGCCTCAGTAGTGATGGTGAACAACGTTTGCAGGCTATTTCCCGTATTCTCAAGCAAAGTAATGCCCAGGAAATTCTGGTACGGGTAGCGCCCCAGCCGCTGGGAGCCAATGCGGCCACCCAGCGCGCCGAAGCCATTTTGCGCAACCTGCGGCGTAATGGCGTCCCCGACCAGTCTCTGGCCCTGGCGACGGGTTCCGGCCTGGCAGCGGGAACCGCCGAGCTGCTTCTGGTGAATGCCAGCCCCACTTCGTGAGCAAGCTGATTCTGGCATCGGCTTCTCCCCGGCGACTGGCCCTGCTCCGGCAACTGGGCTATGACCCGCAGGTGCAGGTTGCGGATGTCGATGAAACCGCGCAGGCCGGTGAACTCCCGGAACGTCTGGCGCAGCGCCTGGCGCGGAGCAAAGCCATAGCCCTGGCAGGAAGTCATCCAGAAAATCTGATTCTTGCCGCCGATACGGTGGTTGCCCTGGCCGGACAAGCATTTGGCAAAGCCCGCGACGCTGCCGACGCCTATGCCATGTACGCGAAACTCGGCGGGAAAGACCATCAGGTCCATACGGCAGTTGCCTTGCTGCATGATGGACAGGTCGATGCAATCCTGCACAGCAGCACCGTGCGCCTGCGCAACATGAACCCCCAGGAAATGGCGGATTACTGGGCCAGCGGGGAACCCGCAGACAAGGCGGGGGCCTATGCCATACAGGGCCTGGGTGCGATTTTTGTCGAACATCTTCAGGGCTCGTTCAGTGGCGTCATGGGCTTGCCCCTTTTTGAAACGGCCCGGCTTTTATCTCAATGCGGCTTTCCGCCACCCGCATTTTCAGGATCCACATGAGCGAAGAACTTCTCATCAATGTCACTCCCCAGGAAATCCGCGTCGCCCTGGTAGATAACGGCGTACTCCAGGAACTGCAGGTAGAACGCAGCGGCCATCGCGGACTGGTCGGGAATATATACAAAGGCGTCGTGCGCCGGGTATTACCCGGCATGCAGGCCGCCTTCGTCGATGTCGGACTGGATCGCACCGCCTTTTTGCATGCTGCCGACATTCAGGATGACAGCGAGGAACTGAATGGCGAAACCGACATTGAAACACGCCCCGGTCATCATGAAGTCCGCAATGTCTGTACCCTGTTGCACGAAGGTCAGGAAGTTCTGGTCCAAGTCATCAAGGATCCGGTCGGCAGTAAGGGCGCGCGGCTGACAACGCGGATTACCTTGCCGGGAAGATACCTTGTTTACATGCCCTTTGTGCCCCGTATCGGGGTTTCCACCCGCATTGAGTCGCCGGAAGAACGATCCCGGCTCAAGGACGAACTCAAAGCCGCCATTCCTGCTGATGAAGCCGGTGGCTACATCATCCGTACCCTGGCAGAAGGGGTTGAACATCAGGACTTTGTCGGAGACATTGATTTTCTGCGCCGCCTGTGGAGTTCGATCCGCCGCCAATTGGAAAACAGCAGTGCCCCCTGCCAGATTCACAGTGATTTGAATCTCGCCATGCGCATGATGCGCGATGTCATGTCGGACAACATCGAACGGGTGCGCATTGATTCCCGCGAGACTTATGAGGCGGCAGCGAGTTTTTGCCAGCGCGTCATTCCGGAAGTCGCCGACCGCATGGAGCACTATAGCGGCGAGCGCCCCCTCTTTGATCTCTATAATGTGGAAGATGAAATTGAAAGGGCCTTGCAAAGCCGGGTCACCCTCAAATCCGGCGCTTACCTGATCATTGACCAGACCGAGGCCCTCACAACGGTGGATGTAAATACCGGGGGATTTGTCGGGCGCCGCAATCAGGAAGACACCATTTTCAAAACCAATCTGGAAGCTGCCGCTGCCATTGCCCGACAAATGCGTCTGCGCAATATTGGCGGCATGATCATCATTGATTTCATCGACATGGATGATGAAGAACACAAAAGACGGGTGCAGCGCGCCCTGGAAAAAGCCATTCAGAATGACCGCACCCGCTGCAATATTACCCAGATTTCAGCCTTGGGCCTGGTGGAAATGACCCGCAAGCGCACCCGCGAAAGCCTCCGCCAGACCCTGTGCGAACCCTGCTCTTATTGTCATGGTCGTGGTTTTCTGAAAACGGCAGAAACCATCTGCTACGAAATCCTGCGGGAAATAGTCCGGGAAAGCCGGGCTTATCCTGCCGAGCGCTTTGTCGTATTGGCTTCACCCATGGTTATGGAAAAACTGCTCGACGAAGAAAGCACCAGCCTTGCGGCACTTGAGGAATTCATCGGCCGCCCCATCAAGGTCCAGGCGGAAGCCACCTATACCCAGGAGCAGTACGACATCATTTTGATGTGAATACTGATCCATTCAATCTGGACCTTGCGTGACAATCTGTGGCCGTAGGCGGGCAACAATTTTCGGGCTTAATACGGCACCCAGGGCCGCTGGCCCCGGAAAGGGGCCATGTGCCTCGCGAAAAGCGACAATGGCCGCAGCACGCTTTTCTCCCACACCCTGCAAACAGCGCAACTGTTCGATACCGGCCTGATTGATATTCACTTGGGGCGGACAGTTTTTACCTTTGCCCCAGGCTATGTTGACGCCCAGCAAGGTTGTCAGAAACAGCACCAAAACATAGCGCCACGGCGTCGGCATGGTTAGCCTCAGCCCTCTAAGGCCGCCCGAATCTGATCTCCCATGGCAGCCAGCTCCGCTGCCGGAGTATCCGTAGCATGGGCAAAATTCAGGTCCGGAATAGCGTTCATGGGAATCAGATGGACATGGGTATGGGGAACTTCCAGTCCGGCAACCATCATCCCGACCCGCTTGCATCCGGTGACTTTTTCCAGCGCCGGAACCACGCGTTTGGCAAAGGGTAATAGTCCGGCGAGGGTCTGATCATCCAGGGTGAAAATATAATCATGCTCCTTTTTGGGAATAACCAGGGTATGTCCGGGACGGACTGGGCGGATATCCAGAAAAGCCAGATAATGTTCGTCTTCCAGCAGCTTCTGGGCAGGGATTTCGCCGGCGATAATACGGGTAAATAAAGTGGTCATGCTTCCTCCTTCAATTGTGCCAAAACCAATTCTGCAGCATCCAGGGTGGCCTTGATTTCAGCATCACCATGCGCCGCAGAAACAAACCCGGCTTCGTAGGCACTGGGTGCCAGATAGACGCCTTGCGCCAACAGCCCATGAAAAAAACGCGCATAGCGCTGGCTGTCGGCACGCATGACCGCATCAAATCCGCGTACAGGTTCGTCGCTGAAAAACCAGCCAAACATGGCCGGAACCTGATTAATCTGTAACGGGACAGAGGCAGCCTTGGCGCGCTCCGCCAGTCCGTCGCACAATTTTCGGGTTTGCACGGCCAGTTTGTCATGAAATCCCGGCTCGCTCAGCAATTGCAAAGTCTTTAGGCCCGCCGCCATCGCCACCGGATTCCCCGACAGGGTCCCCGCCTGATAAACCGGGCCGTTAGGGGCCAGATATTCCATGATTTCCCTGGGACCGCCCAGTGCCCCCACCGGCAATCCGCCGCCGATGATTTTCCCGAAAGTCGTCAAATCCGGACGCACCCCATAAAGGCTCTGGGCACCTCCCAACGCCACCCGGAAACCGGTCATGACTTCATCAAATATCAGGATCGTTTCATACTGGTCACAAAGGGTCCGCAGCCCTTCCAGAAAACCCGGTTCGGGAGGAACACAACCCATGTTGCCCGCTACCGGCTCGACGATGATGGTGGCCACATCAAAACCATATTGCTGCATCATTTGTTCTACAGCAGACAAATCGTTGTAAGGCAGAACCAGGGTATCCTGACTGACTTCCCGGGGAATCCCGGCACTGGAGGGCTGCCCCAGGGTCAGGGCGCCGGAACCTGCCTTAACCAACAAACTGTCACTATGGCCGTGGTAATTCCCCTCAAACTTGATGATTTTATCACGGCCGGTATAACCCCGGGCGAGGCGAATAGCCGACATCACCGCTTCGGTGCCACTGGAGGTCATACGCAGCAACTCAATACCCGGGACCAGCCGGCAAACCATCTCGGCCATGTCTACTTCAATGGCCGTGGGGGCACCAAAGCCCAAACCCTTATCCACCTGGGCATGAACGGCGGCCCGGACCTCAGGATGATTATGACCGAGAATCATCGGCCCCCACGAGCCTACATAATCCAAATAGCGTTTGCCTTCCACATCCCAAAAATACGCGCCTTCGGAATGGTCCATAAAGATGGGATCTCCGCCCACACCACGAAAAGCCCGTACCGGAGAATTCACACCGCCGGGAATACACTGCCGGGCTGCCTTGAATAAATCGTGAGAAGTCTGGGTCATCATTACTCCTTGGGAATATTTCCGAGATGATCAAATAATACCGCAAAGCGCCGGGCGGCCGCTTCTACCTGTTCCGAGGCAAACACCCCGGAAATCACTGCCAGGGCATCAGCACCTGCAGCAATCAGCGCTCCGCCATTATCCTCGGTAATTCCGCCAATGGCGACCAGTGGAATATTCAGTTCCGCTCGGGCCTTTCGCAAAACCTGCAGATCTACGCGAGGGGCCTGCGGCTTACTCGGCGAGGCAAAAAAAGCACCAAAAGCCACATAATCCGCCCCAGCACTGACAGCTTCCCGGGCTTTATCCAGCGAAGCATAGCAGGATACGCCAATGCACAGATCACGACCAAAGGCCTGGCGCAATTCGGCCACAGGCGCATCTTCTGCGCCGACATGCAGAGCCGGAGCCTGAACCGCTCTCACCAGATCGGGGTCATCATTCACCACAAACAGGGCACCATACTGTGTGCAAAGTTCACGCAAGGCACCCGCCTGCCGCCGTCGCCGCGCATGGTCCTGCCGGACGTCGCCCTTATCCCGATACTGCAGGATCCTTGCCCCACCCCGTAAAGCGGCTTCGGCCTTGTCCAGAAAAACAGCTTCCGGCATCCAGTGCGGATCGGTAATGACGTATAAACCGGCAATGTCCGGCTGCAACTCATTCCCGCCCATGGCTGCTTTGAGGATGACCAAATCGGTTAGGGAAAAACTGGCCCCGTCCCAAAGGATAGGCCGTACGCAGCGCTGCATGGGTGAAATCAAGAGCGGCTTCTATGGCCTGCAGCATGTCCAGGCCCTTGGCCAGACCCGCAGCAACCGCTGAAGCCAGGGTGCAGCCTGAACCGTGATATTGATGCGGGAGGCGTTCCTGAATAAAAGTCTGCTGCAGAATGCCCCCCCGAAAAACCAGGTTTTCCAGCTTCGGACCTTCGCCATGCCCCCCGGACAATAAAACCCATTGGGCACCCTGCGCATTGAGCAGGACTGCGGCGGCCCGCAAGTCTGCTGCACCCGTCAAAGCCAGCGCCTCAGGACCGTTGGGCGTGATAATGGTCACCCTGGGTAAAAGTTCGGTGCATATGGCCTCCCGCAATCCCATGCCCGCCAAAGAAGTACCCCCACCAGCCGTCATGACCGGGTCCAGCACCAC
>NZ_JBYCKP010000237.1:0-7869 GCF_057473445.1 Acidithiobacillus sp. TH-A36
GAGCCAGCTCGCGATGCAGGTAAAGTTGCAGACGGGCGAGCACCTTCGGGGCCTCCAAGGCAGTCGTCATGACCGCCACTTGCCGGGACTGAAGTGCTTCCAGAAGTTCCGGACTCAGCGTTTCACTTTCGCACAGTACCAACAGGCTCAGCTTTCCCGTAAGAAATTGCTCGAAACTCAGGGGGTTATCCCGCAAAAACTGGAGTTCACAGGTTCCGGCGATCTGTACGACGTGAGGACGAATAAAATTCAGAAAACCGACCAGAGCCGCGCCACCAACATCGTCTTCCGCCCAGGGGTCGCCACGCAGCTGGCAATCCTTATCCGGTCGATGCAGACAATCCCAGAACATCTCCTTGTGGAGATCTTCGCAAAGCCGACGCAGACTGATTTGTCTTTCCATGTCCGCGTCTTCCCTGAAAGCTAATCAGAATGGGTCATTGCGGTAAAAAATCCTTCAGCATTGCGCACCTTGAGCAAGTCTGCACGTACTGTCTCAGAGGCCAAACGTACCGCCAGGGTCGAAAGAATTTCAAGGTGAGCCGTAGCCGCCGTTCTGGGTACGGCCACCGCAATAAATACCTGCACATCCAGACCATCCGGTGCGGCAAAAGAGATTCCCTGAGCACTGCGCAGGGCCGCCAAGGCTACCTCAGTTACACCGTCAATACGGGCATGGGGAAAGGCGACACCATGGCCGATTCCGGTGGAACCCTGCTCTTCACGACTTTTCAGGGCCTGAGCAATGACGGAGGCTGTTTGTCCGGTCGACTCTGCGAGAAGTGCCGCCAAGGCGTCCAGCACGGCTCCGGCATCCGTAACCGGAGGATCAATAAGAACTTGTTGGGGAGTTAAGGGCAGAGTCGTCATGATTGAAGGTCATTCTATCTCGGCAATGGCTGCCAGACCGGAAGGATTGTCATTACGCCGGTCCTGGCGTTTTTCCTTGTAACTGTCAACCTGGCCTTCCAGTTTTTCGGTGACCAGGTCCAGGGCGCGATACATGTCGGCATGCTGGGATACGGCGTGAAACACATGACCAGCTGCATACATAGTCACATCAGCGGTATTTTCGGGATTTTCATGGGGCGCATGTTTCAGAACAACCCGGGCATCAATCACCTGATCAAAATGTCGATCAAGTTTGCCAATTTTATCTTCTGCATGGTTTTTCAGGGCTTCTGTCAGGTCCAGGTGCTGACCGGTAATGGTAATTTGCATGGCGCTCTCCTGTCCTCTTGCGAGGATTGTTTATGATAATTGCCCCTGATCGGGGTCCGGCTTCAGTGTAGCGCCAACCGCCGCCACAAAAAACCCTGTCTTATGGATGTCGAAAACTAAAGCCGCCGACGCTGGCTTGCCGGCGGGATATTGGCCGCTTCCCGATATTTGGCTACCGTCCGGCGGGCAATCTGAATGCCCTGATCGGCGAGAACCTTGGCAATTTCTGCATCACTCAGAGGATGTTTGGGATTTTCCGCCTGAGTCAATTTGATGAGCAAGGCGCGAATGGCCGTCGCCGATGCCGAGCCGCCACTGTCTGTTCCCACATGACTGGAAAAAAAGTACTTGAACTCGAAAAGACCTCGGGGGGTAACCATGTATTTCTGGTTGGTCACCCGGGATACCGTGGATTCATGCATTTCCACGGTTTCGGCAATATGACGCAACACCATGGGGCGCATGGATTCCGGTCCGTTGATAAAAAAATCCTTTTGCTTGTCCACAATCGCCCGGGCCACTTTCAAAATGGTTTCCTGGCGACTTTGCAGGCTCTTGATAAACCAGCGTGCCTCATTGAGCTGATCCTGAATATATTTATGGGCGGCATCCTTGCCCCCGGCCATTCCCGCATAACGGCGATTAATGCGCAGCTTGGGCATGGCCTCGGGATTCAGGTCCACCCGCAGGCGTTTACCGGACCAGCGCACAATCACATCGGGAATGACATACTCGGTATTTTCGCTTCCAACTTCTTCACCCGGTTTGGGGTTGAGAGCGGAAATAAGCGCCATGGCTGATCCCAGCGCGGCTTCATCAACCCCCAGGCTTGCGCACAGCCTTGGATAATCATGGCGACCCAGGGCCTGCAAATGGTCTTTGACAACATCCATCGCCAACTTTTGCACGCTGGCATCCACATCCGTCAACTGCCTGAGTTGCAACAAAAGACATTCACTCAGATCACGCGCCGCCACACCAGGAGGGTCGAAGTCCTGAACGCGCAGCAATACCCCCTGGAAGACGGCAGCATCAACGCCCATGGCAGCAGCCAGATCGTCTGGATTTTCGATCAGGTAACCGCGATCATCAATGGCGTCAATAATCATCTCCGCCATGTTGCGCTCCTCAGGACTGAAGTGCGTCATATCCGCCTGCCAGCGCAGATAGTCCTGAAGGCTTTGACTGTGACTGTTCCGTGCTTCAAAGTCGGGAAGCTCATCATCAGAACCCCCGCCTGATGCACTGGTGCCCAAATCAAACACGTCATCCCATTGACTGTCGACCGGCAAATCATCAGGCAAAGTATCTTCCGCAGCCAGATCCAGCTGGCGATCTTCACCGGAGCTTTCACCGGGTTCAGGAGCACTACCCGAAGCGCCGGATTCTTCAACGGATGCATCCTCATCCAGAAGGGGATTGCTTTCCAGCATCCCCTGAACTTCCTGTTGCAGATCAACCGTCGATAACTGCAGCAGGCGAATGGCTTGTTGCAGTTGCGGGGTCATGGCCAAATGCTGACCGAGTTTGAGTTCTAGACCTTGTTTCATTGCTTTCCAGATTCAGATTCGAAACTGATCTCCCAGATATACCTGACGGACCATGGGATCATCCACGATTTCCTGTGGGCTCCCGGCCGTCAGCACCTTCCCATCATGCAATATATAGGCACGTTCGCAAATGCCTAATGTTTCGCGCACATTATGATCGGTAATCAGGATACCAATGCCGCGTTCACGCAAGTCCTGAATAAGACGTTGGATTTCCAAAACAGAAATCGGGTCGATCCCCGCAAAAGGTTCATCCAGCAAGATGAAGCGCGGACTCATGGCCAAGGCGCGCGCAATTTCCACCCGGCGCCGCTCGCCACCAGAAAGACTGTGCCCCTTGGTGTCGCGCAACAGACCCAAATGCAATTCGGCCAGGAGCTGATCCAGGCGATCCTGGCGTTCGGCTTTACTGAGTGGCAGGGTCTCCAGAACCGCGAGAATATTATCTGCCGCGCTCATTTGCCGAAATACAGATGGTTCCTGGGGCAGGTAACCCAATCCCATGCGCGCCCGTTCATGCATGGGAAATGCAGTGATATCACGCTGCTGCAAAAAAATATGACCACGATTCGGGCGTACCAGTCCGACCATCATGTAAAAAGTGGTGGTTTTGCCAGCGCCATTGGGGCCCAGCAAGCCCACTACTTCCCCGGCGGCAACCTGAACAGAAACATCCCGGACGACCGTACGACGACGATAAGACTTGAACAGAGACTGGGCCTGGAGCAGGTCGCTCATGGCCTCCCACCGCTGGCAGAGCGGTTTGCTGCTGCGGGATAAAACACGGAGTGGACGCGCTGTCCGGGGGATGCCGTCACTGCCGTTTGCTGGTTATTCAAAAAGTACGTCACCTGCTGGCCACTGATTTCATTTTTTTCCTGCCAGAGATGGGCATCCCCTTGCAGCACAATCTCCCCCGAACCCGGTTTGTAAATCAGGGTATCTCCGTAGCCGTGGCGCTGCGCGCTGGACATGGTAAAGCTGACGGGACTACCAGTTGCCGTGGCCGTCTGTACCTTGCCCTGCAGGGCAGCTATGACGAGTTTGCTGGCATGAATGACCACGTCGCCCTGGGTCATAACGACATTGCCGAGATAAGTGGCCTGCTGGGAGGGCTTGTTTTCGGCATGCAGCGTATCTGCACTGATATGAATGGGTCCTTTGGCCAACGTCTGTTGGGCAGCAGGGGCCGCCAGGGCCGCCAGGGAAACCATCACCAGCCCGACCGGCCAGTAGCGCCCTACCGAGCCATGCTTAAGGCGCATAAACACCACGTACATTCCGCAAAATATTGACCTCCTCGGTTTTGACCGACGCCCAGAGCCCTGTTCCGGTCATCCAGTCCTGACCATGTTCCAGGCGAACCGGATCCTGGGTGCTAATAATGCCCGTTTGCGGGTTATAGTGCACCCTCCCGGTCAGAAAACGGGTATCTGGTTTCATTGTCCCGATGACATTCCCCCACAGGGTAATCAGGTGGCTGGATCCATCGACCTTGCCCTGATTGGCGCGCAGATTCAGTTCCTGGCCGGGTCGAAAACGTTTGACTGCGACGTCTTTGAGTATGGTCTGATCGCGACGCGGTTCGTGATAGGCCGTATGCGCCGTGGCCAGCAAGTCCAGCTTCCCGGTGGCATCATACTGACGCATGACAACATCTTCAGCGGCCTGATCGCCCTTATGAATTTGACCGTGCCAGTCAATTTGCGGGAGCGACAGGGGGCGCTGCGGCCATGACCACCAGACCATTCCGGCAAGACACATAACCAGCACGGTAAAACCCAGGCTGGGAAGCCGCAAACGCAGCATCAACAATGCCCCTGTTGCCCAGCCTGGGTCAAAACGGCGGACCAGCAGCCTTTGGCCTGCAAAATCAGCTCACATAATTCCCGGACGGCCCCTCGGCCACCCTCATACTGGCTTTGCCAGTGAACCCGCCGGGTCAGTTCCGGATGGGCATCAGCCGGCGCAGTGGCCAGCCCGACGCGCTGTAAAATGGGCAAATCAATCAGATCGTCACCCATATAAGCAACCATGGCATCTTCAATATTCAGCTCCAGCTTCAGCTCACTGTAAGCCAGATGTTTGTCCTTGCAGCCCTGAAAAAGATGTTTGATACCCAGGTCCCGGGCACGATGCGCCACTGCCGGGGAAAACCGTGCGGTAATAATGGCCAATTCCACGGCATGCGCCTGCAGCAGCTTGATCCCGTAACCATCGCGCACATGAAAGGCTTTGCTTTCGGTGCCGGCATCATCAAAATACAGCCGTCCGTCGGTCATCACTCCATCCACGTCCAGGATCAGCAGCCGGATTTGCGCAGCACTTTCCATCAGGGTTTCCGCTGCCAAACGCTTCATACAATTCCGGCCCGAAGTAAATCATGCATATTCAAGGCGCCGACCAAGCGCTGATTGTCGTCCACAACCAGCAGCGCCCCCACCCGTTTGGCCTCCATCAGGGCTAAAGCCTCGGCCGCCAGTGCTTCAGCGCGGATGCTGCAGGGTTGGGCATGAGCCAGGGCAGACATGGGTTGCTCCCAGAGATCCTGACGCTCGGCAAAAGCCCGCCGCAAATCTCCATCGGTGAAAATACCCAGTACCCGATCCTCGCCATCCACCACGGCGGTCATCCCCAAGCCTTTGCTGCTCATCTCCAGAACCGCATCACGCAGCATGGTTTTCAGGAGTACCTTTGGCAAAGCCTGGCCCTGGTGCATCACATCCTGAACCCGAAGCAACAGACGCTTGCCAAGGCTTCCACCAGGATGGGAAAGCGCAAAATCATCCGCCGAAAACCCGCGCGCCTGCAGCAAGGCCATGGCCAGGGCATCGCCCATGGCCAGAGTTGCCGTGGTGGACGCCGTAGGCGCAAGATTCAGAGGACAGGCTTCGCGCAGCACACTGCAATTGAGATGCACAGCGGCACTGCGCGCCAGGGTCGACTGGGGATTGCCGGTCATGGCGAGCAGTGGTACGGCCAGACGCTTGACCACCGGAAGAATGGCCAGCAATTCAGCCGTTTCACCCGAGTTGGAGAGCGCCAGAAGACAATCAGAGCGGGTCAGCATGCCCAGATCGCCATGACTGCCCTCAGCAGGGTGCAGAAATAAAGCCGGACTGCCCGTACTGGCCAGGGTCGCGGCAATTTTTTTGCCGATGATGCCGGATTTGCCCATACCACTCACTACCACCCGGCCCGAACATTGGAGAAGTAACCCGCAAGCCTGGACAAAACTGTCGTCAAGACGTGCTTCCAATGCACTCACCGCTTCAGCCTCCAGACGCAAAACATCACGCCCGGTAGCCAACAGATTATCGACATCCATGCTTACTGCCATTCTGACAAACACTTAATCTGCACGATCACCGTCCTGTTCCTGAATGGCTTCATAGACTGCATGACATTGGGGATGTGCCGCCATGACCTTGTCAATATCCGCAAATGAAGTCTGGCGCAGCAAGGTCCAGCAACGCATATTTTCTGCAGCCAGACTTTTTGGATGATGCGCATACCAGTTGCTGCTGTCCTTGGGCGTATTACCGACAAGTTCTTGCCCCCGCGCCCACCACAACAGCAGGGCAAAAAGTGCTAGCGCACCAATAATGACCAACGTATATACAATTTTCATAAATTCTGCTGGATGACCTGGGTCAAGTTAAACTTCTTCGTGATATTGCTGATTCAACAATTGTACCAGTTTCCCTTCGCGCTCAGTAATATCCACCATCAGGCGGTCGCTGAAATCCTGCCAGGATGATTGCAGACGGGCGAGATCTTCTCCTTCAGCAAACTGGCCCATCAATTCTCCGACCTTTTCAATGACTTCACGAAGTTGCAAACTGGTACTCAGGGCATTTTTAATTTGTTCGCGAGGATGAGGTATCCAGCTCCGGTCACTGACGTAAGAGCGCAAACGCTCACCATATTCCAGAACCCGTTTGCGCAACTTGCCGCCAAGCCCGATTTGCTGACTGCGCAAATCCCCCCAGACAGCAAGTTCCATCAAATCAACCCAGTCTTTCCGCCAGCGTTTTCGTAGTTCGACAGACACCGATATCGCGTCCTGAACAGCTACCAGGTCAAATTCCATCTTGCCGTACCCTGCATATTTCCTGCGCCACTAGCCATCGCTCCGGCGTACCTACATCGGTCCATATTCCCTGATACAGGGTCCCCTCCACCTCACCCGCTGCAATCCAGTGTCGCAACCAGGGTGCCAAGGGTGCCGACTGTTCCGGGTAGCCCCGCAACAGCGCCGGATCAATGCGGGCAATTCCTGCATAAGTATGACGTTCTTCGCCCTGCAACGCCACTATCCCCGCATTCAGGGCAAAGTCTCCTGCGGGATGATGGGGTGGATTGGGAACCAGGACCAAACATACAGAAGCCAAAGCCGCCTGCAGCAGAGAATCCCAGGGGAAATCCGTACAAATATCTCCGTTGACCAGCAAAAATGGGGCATCTCCCAGTTGTGGCAAGGCCCGGATCAAAGCGCCGCCCGTCTCCAGGCGACCCGACCTTTCGTCACTATAGAAAATGCGTAGCCCCTGCCATTGATGACCCAACCTTTCCACAATCAGGTCGCCCAGATGACCAATATTGATGATAACCTCGCGGACGCCAGCAGCGGCCAGGGATTCCAGATGCCGCACGATGAGCGGTTTACCCCCGACCTCCAGTAAGGGCTTGGGAAGATGGTCCGTGTAGGGACGTAAGCGCTCACCCCGCCCGGCTGCGAGAATCATCGCCCGGGTCATCGCGCCAGCCATGCCGAGAACTGCGGGAAAAATATTTGCAGCTGCGCATCGCTGGCTAAGGCATCCAGTACATATTTGCGAAATTGCGGCAGCAAATCCAGATAACCCGACTTGCCATCACGATAGGCCAAGCGGCAAAAAATTCCCAGAATCTTGATGTTGCGTTGCAATGCCATCCATTCGACACTGCGCACAAAGGACGCCTGCGGCAATGCCGCCCTGCCAGTTTTGCTGAGTCTGTCCTGAAAATCCAGAATCCATTGGTGCCGGCGGGCAGAGCCCCAATCCCAGTAACGATCCCAAAGCAAGGAGGCCAGATCATAGGTCCAGGGGCCGGT
>NZ_JBYCKP010000238.1:0-7299 GCF_057473445.1 Acidithiobacillus sp. TH-A36
CATGAACCGCCCCCTACGCATTCTCACCTATACCGGATTTAGCGCCCACGGTGTGGAGCGCTCTTACGCCAAGGTGGCCGAAGCCCTGGCACAGGGGGATTTTCGTGCGGCGCAGGTCAAAAAACTGCAGCACGTCACCTATGGCAAACTCTACCGGGCACGTCTGAATGATGCCGACCGCCTGCTGTTCTCGCTGGTGCGTCACGAGGAGGAAACCGCCCTGCTGATGCTGGAGGTCATTCGCCAGCATAACTATGCGGGATCCCGCTTTTTGCGGGGTGCGGAAGTCCTCTCTGAAAAAATGCAGGATGCCGATCTGAATGAGGCCCGAAAGGACGCCGCGCCATTACGCTATCTGCCAGAATCCCGGACCGCCATTCATATCCTCGATAAACCGCTTTCTTTCGATGATACCCAGGCGGCGCTCTTTGCTGCGCCCGCACCTCTGATTCTGGTGGGCGGTGCAGGAAGTGGTAAAACCGCCCTTCTGCTTGAAAAGCTCAAGACCATTCCGGAGGACGTGCTCTACATTACCCACTCGGCCTATCTGGCTGAACATGCCAAGGAACTCTTTTACGCCCATGACTTCGTGCGCGAGGACCAGGAAGTGGCTTTCCTGTCCTATCGGGAGTATCTCGAAACCTGGCGGATTCCCATCGGCCGTGAGGCGCAATGGCGTGATTTTGCCCAGTGGTTCGCCCGCATCCGCCAGAACTACAAAGGGATTGAGGCCCACCAGGCCTTTGAGGAAATTCGCGGGGTCATCGCGGCCCGGGCCGAAGGCATTATGGATGTGGACACCTATCGGCAATTGGGCATCCGCCAGTCCATTTTTACCCCCGGGCAGCGCGATCAGGTCTATGAACTGTTCGTCCGTTATCAGGACTGGCTGAGTCGTACCGGATTGTATGATCTGAATCTCGTGGCCCAGGCCTGGAAGCCTCTGGTGTCCCCCCGCTATGATTTTGTGGTCATTGATGAGGTACAGGATCTCACGCCTGTGCAACTGTCCCTCATCCTCGCGGCATTGCGCACACCGGGGGCCTTTGTGTTGGGCGGCGACGCCAACCAGATGGTCCACCCCAATTTTTTCTCCTGGGCGCAGATCAAAAGCCTTTTCTGGGCCGACCCACGTATGACCAGCGGGCAGGACTTGCAGGTGCTCACCCATAACTTTCGCAATGGCCGTAAAGTGACCGGGATGGCCAATCGTCTATTGGAGATCAAACAGCAGCGTTTTGGTTCTATTGATCGGGAAAGCAATTTTCTGGTGGACCCGGTAGGCGATAGCGCCGGACAGATCCGTTTGCTGGACGCAAAACCGTCAGCGTTGCAAGCCTTGAATCGGCAGATTTCCCAATCCACCCAATATGCGGTGCTGGTTCTCCGCGAAGAAGACAAGGCCGCAGCACGGGCGGTATTTTCCACGCCATTGCTTTTTTCGGTGCAGGAGGCCAAGGGGCTGGAATATCCGCACATCGTCCTGTATCGCTTTCTCTCGGATCACCGTGCACCTTTCGCTACGCTCTGTGAGGGGGTCAGTAAGGTAGGGCTGGGGGCGGAGACACTGACTTTTCGTCGTGCCAAGGATAAGGGAGACAAGTCCCTGGAGGTCTACAAGTTCTTTGTGAACGCGCTCTATGTGGCCATCACCAGAGCGGTGGAGAGTGTGTTGCTGGTGGAATCAGATGACCAGCATCCGCTATTGGATTTGCTGGATATTTGCAGTGGCGGAGAAGAGGGCGTGCAGGTGCAAGCCTCTTCCCGGGAAGACTGGCAAAAGGAAGCGCGCAAGCTGGAACTGCAGGGCAAAGCCGAACAGGCGGAGGCCATCCGTAGCCGTATCCTGCAAGATCAAACGCCACCCTGGCCGGTATTTAATGCGCGGGGCGTTGAGGAACTGACCCGGAAGATCTTCATCGATCAGGTCGTTGGGAACAAATGGCGGCAACAGTTATTTGAGTATGCCGCCTTCTATGATGCGCCCGAATTGAGTGAACGTCTGGCCGTGGAAGGACGTTTCAAACCTGCCGGACATTTTCTGGCCCAACGCCCCAGAATAGTCACCAATCGCCTGGCGGCTTACAGCCGTCGCCAGTTTCATGAGGTATGGGCAGATTGTGATCGTTATGGACTGGAACATCGCACGCCCATGAATCATACCCCGCTGATGGCTGCCGCCCGGGCCGGAAATGTCCCCCTGGTGGAGGCCCTTTTGGAGAAGGGGGCACGGCGTGATGCTACGGATCATCTGGGTCGCAATGCCGCCCATCTCGCCCTGCGTGAGGCCTTTGCCCATCCACAATTTGCCCAGAATGCCTTACCGGCCCTCTGGACCGTTCTTGCGCCCCTGAGTCTGGATTTGCGCATCGGGGATCGCCTGGTGCGTCTGGAGCGGCATCAAGCCGAGTATTTTCTGGTACAGAGCATCTGGGCGCTGATTCCCATTACCCCGGTGGAGGACCTTCTGATGCTGGGATTTAACCGGGAGGTCATTGAACATGCCTGGGAATTCCTGCCTGAAGCGGTACTGCCAACTTTTCGTAAAAAAAGAAACTACATTTCGGCCATTCTGGCCCGCAATGAAGTGCAGCGGGACTACGCTTATAACCGCCACCTTTTCTTGCGCGTGGCCTCTGGAGTGTATCTTTTGCAGCCTGACCTGTTTCTCCGTGATCCTGAGCAGGATGGGCAGTGGCAGCATTGGACCCATGCCCATAACCTGTCTTTTCTGGAGCAGCACTTCCCGATCGGCAAGGCGGTGCTCAACAGAGTGCTTACCATCGCTCAAGCTCCGCTGGATGACTCGCTCGCCTCCATGCGTCCGACAAAGAACCGGAAACCTACCAGGACCTCACGGGCCAACCCTGGCGGTGCCCCGCAAAAAACGATACCAGAAACCCGGGGTCGGAACATGACCAAGACATCCGAGGAAAAGGTCATGCAACGCCTCATCAAGATGGTCAATCAGGTGCAGGACGATGCGCCTCCGCAGAAGACTTCAAGCAACACCCAACACGCTGGCACTCAAGCAAAAAGGAAGACAAAGAAACCAGCCTCACCAGATTCAGAACAGTTGCCTCTCTTTGAAGAACGTGACGAGAGCAGTGGCTAAAAAAATACTACTTCACGAACAAGGTCGCCTGAGGCAGCATCATGACAAAATTTTTCTACTTTTTGTTCGCTGGTTGGTGGAGCTCATGGTTTCAGCGATAATGCCTAAACGCTGGACGGATTCAATTTGGTTACGCATCAAGGCCAGTAAGGGGGAGACTATAATGGTTGGTCCCATGCCCCTATTGCGAAAGGTTTTGGTGCTAATAAAATAAATCGAGATCTTACCCCAGCCTGTGCTTTGAATCACCACTTTGAAAGCAAAGGGCCTTTCCTATTACTACACAAATGCTTGAAGATGACATCGAACATGCCCGTCGACAAGGTCGACCAAATCCGTCGCAGGGTATTACACGGCGAATAGATCCCTCATAGCGAAAAGGTCATTCTGGAATAGTTAATAACTCATGGTTGACATCTCCGTTCCTCGCCGGTAGAAAGACTTCTGACTTCTTCACACAGGAGGGCCAGCGACTTGGACAGTGACCCTAGTTGCTTTCACAACGCACCGTTGCAATCCGTAGATCGGGTGATCCTGGCATAGTCGCTGTTGCCATTGCCCGGTCCTCGGGTGATGGAGTATCTCCATTCGTTATCGTTGTTTTGTGCACGCCACGGTAAGCGTGTTCCGGTCGCATGCCCGTAAAGGAGCATACGATGACAACAAACATACCTACTAAAAACATCACCGATACGTTGGCGGCTCTTCCAGATGACCAGCGTTATAGAGCTGCTGACCGTTGGCGGGTCCACCAGTTACGGGAAGCACTGATTCAGCATCATTCCTTTTGGAAGCGGCTCTGGCTCTTTTTTACCCTTGTTGGACCGGGGATTCTCGTTATGATCGCAGATAACGATGCCGGTGGTGTGATCACTTACGCCCAGACGGGAGCGACCTACGGCATCGGTTTTTTCATCCCCTTCCTGCTTCTGATGGTCCCGGTAGCCTATGTGGTGCAGGAGATGACCGTGCGTCTTGGGGCGGTGACGGGACGGGGACATGCCGAGATGATCTGGCGCCGTTATGGGGCCTTCTGGGGCGTATTTTCCCTCTTTGACCTGGTGGTGGCCAACATCCTGACCCTGGTGACCGAGTTTATTGGTGTGACGGTAGGGATGAAGGTTTTTGGCGTGCCGCCCATCTGGAGCGCTATGGGAGGTTTTGCGGTGGTCGCCGGAGTGCTGCTCTTTCTGCGTTATCACACCTGGGAGCGGGCGGCACTATGGATTGCAGTGGGGAATCTGGTTTTTGTGCCACTCGCTATTGCTGCTCATCCACACTGGGGACAAGTGGCAGCAGCCCTGGGGAATTGGCATATCCCGGCGGGGATAGCCGTAGGGGGCTTTCTGTATGTCATCCTGGCCAACCTGGGCACGACCATAGCGCCGTGGATGCTCTTTTTCCAGCAATCCAGCGTAGTGGACAAGGGGTTGACGGTCCGAGACATCCGTGTCGGACAGATGGATACGGCTTTCGGCAGCATCCTGATGGGGGTGGTAGCTATTGCTCTCGTGGCCCTAACCGGCACCTGGGTCTATGGGACGCCGGGCGCGGCGGACTTTGGGGTGCATCGTATCATGGGGGCTCTGGTGCACAGTCCTATCGGTTCAGTAGGGACGGCATTGTTCGCCCTGGGACTGGTGGAAGCTGGACTGATTGCCGCCATTGCCATTACGGCCAGCACGTCCTGGGCGGTGGGAGAGGCCTTGAATTTGCCGCGTAGCATCAATCTGCCTCCACAACGGGCTTTACCCTTTTATCTCTCGGGCTTGTTGGGCACAGCACTGGCGGCAGTCGTAGTGCTCATTCCCCATGCACCCTTGGGTTTTCTCAATCTGACCGTGCAGGTAGTAGCGTCCATCTTTATGCCAGCTGCGATGCTGTTTCTGCTTATGCTGCTCAATGATCCCGAGGTCATGGGGGTTTATGTCAATCGGCTATGGCAGAACATGGCCGCTTTCGCCATCGTGGCGGTATTGATTGTGGCCAATGGTCTCTATGGGGTGACCGTGGTGTTTCCGCATCTTTTCTAGTCGCGGTTGGGACAGGGTTCTGAGATTTGGCTGACTTTGCTGAAGCATCATGGGAGGAATAATGAACAGGTTCAATGAAACAGAAAGGCTACAACGGCAGGAGGCGGAAGCTTTTGCCGTGTTTTGGGATCGAGAAGGGGCGCGGGACCTGCCGCCCCTGGCGTGGGCACCGGTCCAAGGCTGGGTGCGATGGGCCTTTTGGGGGCTACGGGTCTATATCGTGGTGATGCTGGTTTTGGTCGCCATCGGGTTTACCCACGGAGTCCATTGAGATGATGCAGGCACCCCTAGAAGGACTAGTACAGACCGGCGCAGATCTGTTTCTGGCCTTCGTCCTGGGGGCTCTCATCGGGATCGAGCGGCAATGGCGGCAACGCACGGCAGGTTTGCGCACCAATACGCTGGTGGCAGTAGGGGCGGCGATCTTTGTTGATCTGGCTTTGCGTATGGGGGGTGCGGCCGAGGCGATACGGGTGGTGGCTTACGTGGTATCAGGGGTCGGTTTTCTTGGTGCCGGAACCATTATGAAGGAAGGCGCCAACGTACGCGGCCTTAATACAGCGGCCACTCTCTGGGGTTCTGCGGCGGTAGGAGCCTGTGCCGGCGCGGAAGAGTGGGCGCCGGCTTTGTTGGCAGCAGCTTTTGTACTGAGTGCCAATACTTTGTTGCGGCCCGTAGTCAACCAGATCAATCGTCGGCCTTTGGATACCGGCGGTACGGAGTTGACGACTACTGTGTACTTGATTGTGGCCCGTGGGCAGGAGGGTGATCTGCGGGATGCCGTGACGGAGATTTTGGAAAAGGGTGGCTACCCTATACGGGAGATGCGAATGCATCCCTTTGGCCGACAGGAGACGGAGATCGCGGCAACGCTCCTGACTTCCAGCGTGGTTGAGGAAGAACTGGATCGGTTGGTGGAGCGTCTGGAACATCTGGGCGACGTGCATCAGGCCTTCTGGCATCAAAGTCCCGGCGAGTAGTCCTGCTTAGAGGAGTGTTGAGATTGAACGACTCCCTGGAGCTTAGAAGAAGGGTAAACGTTGCGAGATAACCTGCTCCCTTGAAAAAATCACCTACTTGGCATCCAGCAGGAGGATGGACTTCAACTTTGCGTTATTGTTAATCAACTTTACTGAAAGGGATGGCGATGGGTGTTAAACAACGCTTGATATTTATCAGTTTTTAGCAGAAAACAGCGTCAAAATGGTATACTCTTGACCTGACATGTATTCCACAAAATATGTCAATCTATCAAGTGGTTAAATATTAATTTTTAACAAAGTCGCATGGTAAATGCATAATGCTGACATATAGCAAAAGATGACGCTGATTAACACACAAAGCTTGAAAACCCAAAATATCCAGATAGGCAACAGCGTGTGGGTGAAATTCCATCATGATGATGCTTCCTGCGATACCCAAGGATTGATAAGCGGAATGCTGAGATCCTCGAAGTCTGAGATGTTGCGGGTGGCCAGATGCGCCCGCCGAAAATAGGTGATGGCGGCAATCTGGGTATCCGCCTGGGAAATAGCCCGCCCAGACAACTTTCTCTGAGCGGCGATCTCTGCAAACGCTATTGCAGCGCCTCCATCAAAGGGAAGTATTCGCCCCGCAAAGTCTTCCCGAAAGATAGCAGCGATAGCCTGTTCGAGTTTGGTTCGGCGATTTCCTTTCGGCAAGATACGCACTCCATAAAACATCTCTGCCTGCGTGATGCTCGTCGTGTAGGTGCTATCTAATGGCTGGGCGGCTATCCAAGACATGACCTGTCCGGCTGGAGCAGGGCGAAGTAACTCTGAAATAACGTTAGTATCTAGTACAATCATTGGAAGCTGGGAGGATCCCGAACAGGATCTCTGGACATGGTCGGCAAATTCACGCCACCAAGAGGCTCTATCCGCGCTCGAATCCTCTGTGCCAGATTGCCTCCCTGTTGCTCCGGCGATTGCAAAGCAGCACGTAGAATCTGTCTGGCTTCTTCTTCCATAGAGAGCCCGTGAGTCGCCGCACGGATGCGAAGGCTGGTTTTTACGGATTCATCCAGGTTCCGAATGGTGATGATGGCCATGATAACCCCGCGTTTTCGCCAATTTCGATTTAGTATAGGCATTGCATTCATTGCAGGCAACAATAGGCCGCGAAGGCCGC
>NZ_JBYCKP010000239.1:0-3014 GCF_057473445.1 Acidithiobacillus sp. TH-A36
CCACTGTTACGCAAGGTCTTGAAAAAATGGATGAGGTCACCGTTCAAATCATTGATGACTTCCACCCCGACTGCTGGGCGGGCAAAAAGCATGGAAGCCCCACCCGCAAAGGGTTCTACATAGCAGAGGTGCCGGTTTGGTTTTGGCAATAGGGACATAATTCGTTCGGCCAGCCTACCTTTCCCACCCAGCCACGAAATAGGAGATTTCATGCCACACCCCCAGCGGACTTTTTGCCCTTACCGGGCCTTTGAGTGGGAATCTGGTCAAAAATATCCAGGATGAGCTGGAACTTTTCCCTATTCGGATACTTCCCAAGTTTATCTATCGCACGAGTTGCGATCAGGCTTCTTACATCACCCCTGGTAAAACCACAGTCTGATAATACCTTGATGACAGTCGGCAGTCGTTCCCGGAGTTTTTCCTCATCCAAGTCGCACAGATGCGGGAAATAATCTCTCGGCAAGTTCAGTTTTGGCTTACCATCACCCTCTGCTTCACGTCCCACAGGAGCAATTTCCACCTCGATTTTCGCCTCTTGCACGCGCCGCATTTTTTCTTCAATTTTTGCCGCATACAGATAATCAGGGCGTAAACTGTCATCAGCGAGGGCGTCAATTGCGTCTATCTCGGCATCGTCCGGTGTCGTCGTGGGGCCTGCGAAAGCTATTTGCTTAACACTTTTTTTCCTGCCATCTTGCAGGTCACGGTGGGCTTGTTCTTTGACCTCCCGCCGCTGCATCCTAAATGCCTCTGAGGGTATGGCTTTAACGAAAGTGTAGCCAGATGCCGTAGACTCTATTTTCGTCTGTATTTCCGCTGCTTGCAGTTCCACGTCAGCGGTGGTTTCACGCAGCTTTGGCAGCGTTGGCTTTTGAGCCCTTTCATAAATGGCCAGAGGGCATGTTGGTAAACGCTTTGAGCCATGTGTTTTTTCAAGAACATCCGCAGGTTTCCAGAAATATGAGAAAAAAATCTTTTTGATGTTTGGGTTTGGGTTCTTCTGGAAATCATGCTTTGATGCAAGTTTTTGTAAAAGAAATACAGTAATTCCTTGTTCTGCATCCTGTTTCTGGTCAATGTCCAGCTTGGCAAATTTCTGGTCATTCAGTAGTACGCGGACGGTGTGGCAGAATGCCTCGGTATAAAAATTGATCGCGGCCCGTTGGCGTGAGGAGGGGTTTTTAATCTGAAAGCCGAAAATGGCCTTACGGATCAAGCGGAAGCTGCTTTTGTCTGTCTCCCCGTACTCCAAAATGCGGGGGTCTGATGCCATGTGGTCAGGTACGAGAGCGTCGTCTGGGTCGGGGTCACCATTACTGTCACCAGATTTTGCGCTAGAGCGCGAGCTACCACCCTTCTGCCGCCGTTTTGCAGGGGCATGCGTCGGGCGATGCACAAAGGGCTGCTGCTGTTTTTCTACACGATGCGCTTTTTCATACATCATAATCGCCGCAGACCGCCCGGCGAGTATCCGCAATGCTGCGGCGTTTAGGGTCTTCCTCAGCCGCTGCATCTGCAGCCCAGCCGTTCGTTTCGCTTTAGCCCGCCACTCTGCGATTTGTGCTGCGGGGACGGCGTTCTGGGTAATAGAGATTTTTCCGTTGGAGTACAGGACGGCGGTGCTGCCATCCCCAAACTGACGCACCCCAATGATTTCTGACGTGTTTTCCATTGCGATTCTCCTGATTATCTGTTTGTACTAGCTATACCTTATAGCATAATCCATGGTGATTCACTTTGCAAGCATCCATAATGCTACTACTTAATTCGCCTCACCTCACACAGTCAGCACCTGGCGAGAAGCGTTTTTGTTATCAGCTTCCGGCGTGTGTACTATATTTATGCCCAAAGGCTTCTGCTGCTTCCACCACCCCACTCCTTCTGAATAGCCAAACTAGCAGCATGGCTGCGAAAGGTGCGATGCAGAGCCCGTCTAAAAGACCTGCACCGCCGATTCCTTGCAAAAATGAAAACCGCATGTGGTATGGCTCAGTCATCAAAAGCAAAGGCATCCAGCCGCTGTGCAATCCCTCAGCCGATGGAACACCCACCACGTCAGACAAAAGCGTCGTGAAATATGTGACACCTCCTATCTGAAGATAAGTAGCCGTGGTGCGCTTAGACAAAAAATAAGCTGGTATAACAGTGAGATAGGCATAATCTGTCAGGCCAAAAGTTGGACCAAACCCGGGCAGATTTCTGGATATACAAAAAGTCAGCATCAAACTTGCGATGCCCATGAGCACAAAGTCTTTCCAGATACCCCTAGCAAAGAACAGCGCGTAACCAGACCAAAAAACAATAGGCGCCCAGAACCCAAAAATTGTGAAACCCAGCAAGCGAACATCTGATAAATAGTGCATTTTCCTATCCCCTGTGAATGGCTGTATTACAATAGCACACTGCAGGAAGCGTTATCAGGATGCCCGTTTTTCCCACTGTGCCCCACACGACTTGCCATCCTTTGACGGCCAGAATGCCGCCCCGCAGGACTCGCACTTGATCCAGTTCTTGCCGGTCTTTGTCTTGAGGATTACCGTGGGCTTCCCGCAAGCCCCGCATTTCGGGCCAGCCTTTTTAGCCTGACCCACAGAGCCACCAGCTCGTGCTTCCCCAATTTTGATGTTGCACTGCTTCGCCACTCCCACGAGCTTTTTTACAAAATCCCGCTGTTTTTGCTCAAAAACATCTGCTGTGATTTTGCCCTCGGAAATCGCCCCGAGTGCGTCTTCCCAGCGGGCCGTTGTGACGGGATTCGTCAAAACGTCTGGTAAGGCGGTCGCCAGCGCACGGCCTCCTGGTGTAGATATGATCTGCTTCCCTTTCCTGCTGATGAACCCCCGCTTGAGCAGCGTTTCAATGATGCTGGCACGAGTAGCCTCAGTGCCAATGCCAGATGTTTCTTTCAGCTTCGCCTTGGCCTCTGGGTCTTCCACGAACTTGTGGATGTTGGACATGGCTTCAATCAGAGAGCCGTCCGTAAATCGTGCAGGCGGCTTTGTCTGACGGGA
>NZ_JBYCKP010000240.1:0-1404 GCF_057473445.1 Acidithiobacillus sp. TH-A36
ACGGCGATTTAACCCCATGAGAAAGCAAAAACACCCTCATTTTCTGCTAGACTGAAGTTGCTCAGACAACGATCTTCAGAGAAGAGGATGCTTGCCCTAATGGTACGTGAACCTCAACACCCAGATCAACTCCAATCTATAGTTTTCGTTTTCTTCAAAGAGTATAAGGTTGCCGGGTTGCTCAAACGGTCGAATGTCACAAAGCAAGCTGGCATTGGCGCTCTTGATGTGTTTCGAGCCATCTGCGGATGTCCAAACTATAGTGATCCCAGGAATTAAGACAACTGAGAAGGGACCGGTTAATCTACACTATGGCTATGAAAAAACACTACACGGCAGCATTCAAAGCACAAGTCGTTCTGGAGCTTCTCAAGGAAGAGAAGACCATTGCTCAGATCTCACCGGAGTACGGTGTCCACGTCACAATGCTTCATCGTTGAAAGAACACGGCTGTAGACAACCTGTCCAGCATTTTTGAGGATGAAGGCAAGAAAACCGCCACTGCCCTCAAGAAGGAACATGAAAAGGAAACTTCAGAACTCTATTCAAAAAATGGTCGCTTAACCACTGAGGTTGAGTGGCTCAAAAAATCCAGAATCAAACCAGACTAGATCTGAACGTGTGGCTATGGTCGATTTGCACAGCGGGAAGCTCACCGTTTCCCGCCAGGCGGAACTGCTTAGTCTGAACCGCTCCAGCCTTTATTACGAGCCTGCAGGTGTGTCAGACGAAGAGTTCCGTCTTGAACACGGGTGGATGTATCTGGTGGCCGTGATTGACTGGTATTCCCGCTACATCGTCCGTTGGGAGCTTGACCAAACGCTCGAGATTGATTTCGTCCTGAAAGCCACGAAAACGGCCTTGGGCCAGGCGAAGCCAGAGATCTGGAACAGTGACCAGGGCAGTCACTTTACGAGCCCACAGTACACGGACATTCTCAAAGAGGCTGGCGTTAAGATCCGCATGGGTGGAAAGAACCGAGCTGTGGATAACATCTACATCGAGCGGTTTTGGCGGACACTCAAGTACTACGAGGTCTACACGAAAGAGTACGCCACACCAAGGGAGGCGAGAAATGACATCCGAAAATTCATACACAAATACAACCATGAACGCCCCCATCCATCACTTCGAGACCACACACCTGCTGAGCTCTACTTGATGGGAATGAAACCGGAAGATCGGATTTCTACTCGTTCTAGGCCAAATACATATATAGGAGAAGTCCGACTATAGCTTACACATTACAAAATGTTGTCTTGACAGATGGGGCCACCATAGTTCTCGGCCAGTTTGCGATAATAAAGCGGACGATTGGACGATTCGCCAAACACAAGCACCAAATTCAATTGCGCTAGCGGATCGTCCTCTTTATTTCTGCCGAATTCCACTTAACAGAGACAT
>NZ_JBYCKP010000241.1:0-1248 GCF_057473445.1 Acidithiobacillus sp. TH-A36
ACAAAAACCGCGCGGATTGGCTAACAGAATTTCCATATTGAAGTTCTCTAAACGATTTAAGGGAATGGTCCATCCTGCCGCAGGCGCTGTCAACCCAGGTGGCACCGTCTGACCAAGGCTCAAATCAAGTTACAGGCCTGGGTAAAATCCAGCGGTCAGAAAGTTATTGTCATCTTTGAAAGGCGGGATGCGGCAGGCAAGGGCGGCACCATCAAACGCTTCATCGAACATCTCAATCCACGTGGCGCCAGAGTAGTTGCGCTGGATAAACCTTCTGAAAAAGAAAAGGGACAGTGGTACTTCCAACGTTACGTGGAACAACTGCCTACTGCTGGCGAAGATGCTCTCGGCCAAAGGGACCGGCCGCATCAAGTTGCAGATCATCGGCTTTATCGGCTGTGCTGTCGGTCTGGGTCTGGCCGCCATTTCTCTGAATCTGCCCGATGGGGACAAAACCATCCTGCTCCACACCATTGGTACCCAAACCTTGTTGATCATTCTGGTGGGCACGTCAATACTGGGGGCCGTATTGACTTGGGTCTTCCGGGTCGAAACCCGTGGCAGCCTCGAAAAAATTGAAGAGGCGCGCGTGCAACCCCAGGTCTGAGGGTTTTGCTTATGGGTCCGCGCAGCTTGCGGGCCTGTTTTTCCGCCGGAAATGGCCGTTGGCGTTTCCGGCGGAGCCGTTTATGGGGTAAGCGACCATAACATCCGCAAAGGAGTATGAAATATGCTGGTCAACTGTGTGGTATATAACGATGGACGTAAGGTCGCAGACAGCACCCTGGAGGAAATTCCTCAGCACTTGCAGCAAGCTCAAAACTTTGTCTGGGTCGCCCTGCAGGATGCGACAGAACCGGAACTGCGCATTCTGCAAAAGCAGTTCAATCTGCATGAACTGGCCGTGGAAGATGTATTTAATGGCTTGCAAAGGCCTAAAGTGGAAGAGTACGACGAACATCTTTTCGTCATCCTTCAGGCCCCGGCCTACCACGGCAAAGATCTGCATATGGGGCAGATCAATATTTTTGTCGGCAGCAATTTTGTGCTTTCCGTCCGTCAGGAATGTGAACAAACCCTGCTGGGCGTCCGTGCCCGGGCCGAACGCGAACCGCATCTGCTCAAATATGGCTCTGCTTATGTGCTTTATGCCCTGTCCGACGCCATTGTCGACCTGTTTTTCCCGGTCGTGGATATGCTGGATGATGAACTGGAACAACTGGAAACCGTGATGTTTCACAATCAGGA